>DATNQL010000318.1:0-1709 GCA_036704025.1 Stenomitos sp. | reverse complement strand
CGGTGTTGAATCAGGAGGATAGATAAAGTCTACTTGTACCGATTTACGACTTCCAGGCGGCATGATCAACGTCTCCAAGGGTTCCAAAATCTGACCTGTGCGGTGCCATAAATGCACATAGCGAGACTTTTCTTGACCTTGATCATCCTTGTATCGGAGACGGACAGTCCCGCGCAAGAAGGGCCAATCGCGGGGTGGTTTCTGAAACAGTAGTCCCCCTCGGCTCAATTTCTCTTCTTTTAAAGGAGTTTCAACAGTTAAAGTAACCTTTTGGGGTTGATCGGTGGGATTATAAAGAGGTAGGTTCAGGTTATATTCAACCGCATAGTTTCCGTGGGCTTCATAGGCTGTGTCGGGATAACGCACAAGCATTTGCGCTGTCTGATTTTGATTGGTACTCAGTCGCCCTCCCCGCAGGGTATTTATCCCATAAGAAACCGCTTGACCAAATTGAGGAATGGTGAAATCTTTAGAGGTAGGACTATCAACAATTTGCGCCTGCCACTTTGAGCCTTGTTGCACACCGGCAACACGACCATAAATCAGTTGACCACGAGTCTGTTCTGGGGGAGTGGGAGCTTTATCCCGTGGCCCTGCTAAACTACCTTTATTCAGGAGAGTTTGCCATTCTTCTAAAGAAGGTGCCTTGTCGCTGCCATCTGGATTTTTCTTGGCAAACATGGTTAAACTGGCGGCATAAACCTGACCATTACTGTTTAATCGCATCAGAGCCGATCGCCCATTAATTGGCTTTTCTAAATTCCGCACGGGTGTGGGATGATTCAGCAACATCCGACTTTGTCCCGGTGGAATCACCAATTTTGCGGGAAAATCAGCCTGTCGTTTACCTTGGAGTACGTCATGTACGGCGCGATCGCCTGGGCCAGCATAAGCCGTATTGTTCGGATTTTCTTGATAGGTTGGTAAGGTAATGTAAGGTGCTTCCTGCGTCAGATACGTTGCTGCCTGCAACACATCTACCGTTACCGATTGTTTGCCTGGATTATGTAAAATTACCCCTAAATAAAAGGTTTGCAAATCCTTGGGCGTGTGAGTTTGGTGGTGGATAAATAAATCAAATCGTCCCTGAAACGGAAAATTAAGATGAGCCGCCGGAACAGCTTTTCCAGTTGGGGGAAAGGTAGAGAGTAAAATACCTTCAGTCTTCACCCATTCCGGGCTATTACTATTAAACATGGGCACATTATCCAGCTTGCCCGGTAAAGCTCGCACTTCCTGTGGTTGTACGATAATCTGGGGCGTCGGTTTCGGTGTAGGTGTTGCTTGGGCTAAGGCTTCTGAAAGAGGTGTAGATTTTTTTGTTAATAACCAATAGCCACCGCCTGCCAAGGCGAGAACTAGGAGGTAAATGATAGGAGGAAGATTAATCTTTTTCTGAGTCATAAGAATTGAAGCCTAAAAGAGAAGCCTGACAGCCCTTACTCGATTTTCTGCTGTCTAATCCACAAGCGTCCTCACCAGATTGGGTGAGCTATTTCATCAAGGTGAGTATCATTTCTTGTGTTGAAATGCAAATATGACTGTCTGGGGTTACGAGAAGTTCCCTGTACTGTATTAGTTTGGGGTAGGGGCACGACAATGTCGTGCCCTTAGAGTTTTAGCTGAGAAGCTGTTGACCTATTTGATAGAGATCGGGTTATAGATTAGCCAACAACTAACCTGATTTTGATTTTGTAACCAAAAGCTTT
>DATNQL010000317.1:0-4999 GCA_036704025.1 Stenomitos sp. | reverse complement strand
ATCCGTTTCTCGAAATGCCAGCAATCCTCGATAGGGATTTTGTCCTAACTGGCTATTAACTGTTGTAGCAGGTTCTGACTCAGATGATTGGTGGGAGAAGTAGACAGTGAGATGATCGATCATAACCGCCACCCCACCGATCATCTCATTAATCGCCTGTCCTCGATTACTGCCAACCTCTTGTTGATTGTGGTTATTTTCTCGATTAGAGGGCAACTTTGATTGTTCACTCTCCATTACCAGCTTCTAACCTACAAATTCATATTTCCGTGCAACCCGCCCTCAACCCTGACCCCGCCATCAATTTTCGTGGCCTTACTATTATCTTTCATATTATTGACAGCCTGTCCTTCGTTATTCGAGATAGTCTGCACGTTTTGGGTAGCACTTGAAGCGGGTAATTCCTCCTGCATAATTTTAGCGATCGCATCTACTAAATCGGGGTTCTCTTTGAGCAACGTTTCCAGTTCTTCCTGAAACACAGCTTGACGAGCTTTGCTATCTGGCTTTGCTGCCACCTGTTCAGCCGCAACTTTGGCATCTTCTTTGGCTTCAACTTTGGGCTGTAACTTATCCCAAACTTTCTTCGCTTTGTTCCAAGAATCTTCACCAACTTTACTTGCAACACTTTCGGCGGATTTCTCACCGAACTTAATCAGAAAGGGTAGAAAAGGAGTCAAGAAAGCCGTTAGCGCGATAACATCCATATCCTCTATTCTCTCCCTCAAATTTTTCTTCGTTGGTTATCTGAGATCTTGCCGCATCTCAATGACGCTCATCATCCGCCCGGAGTTTAAACTCCGGCCTAATAGCTCAAGCCCACTTCAGTGGACTTTGACTTTAACTGTGAGCCAGGGGTTTAAACCCTTGGCGGGTAATGCGGCTGCTGCAAGATGTAAATTATCTTAGAATTTTCTACAAGTGCTGTTTGTCGTCTTCCTGAAAAATCCTATTTGAAAACCCAATTACCGTTGGGAGTTGAACGTCTGGCAATCTGGGGGTCTAAACCCAGGCTTTTGAGGAGTCACATCAGGCGCGTGAGCCACCAACTCTACCTCACCTCTAGCATTCCTCACCCATCCCGTCGCCTCAACGAGTGGCAATTGAGGATGAGTTGTTGGCAATTCTCGCCGTCTCCCCTGGATATTCTCTCTCCCCGCCCCCCTCTGAGGACGTAAATCCCGCCAAACAGTCTGACCTCTAAGCGTCTGAGTCGGGTCTTCAGGTAAGCCACCTCGTCCAGTCACCACAAAGCTACTGCCTCTGTCAGCCGAACATCCCGTGGCAACTAACCCTGTCACATCAACAACCTCAACCGGCAATTCCACTAATCCCTGAGAGGGGTCAGCACCCAGTTGGTTAATTTCCACCACCCCATTCACTCCCAAGGTTGAACTTGCCGTAATTGAACTATCCGGGGACACAAAAATTCCTTGAGTCGTGATCCGAATATTCCCTCCAGCGCCTTGGAAAGCATTGGCATTAATCCGGCTGTTCTCGAAAACCGCTAAAACCCCTGTCTTGATGGTAATATTCCCCCCATTGCCACCGCCTGTATCCTCAGTGCCAGCCTGAGTGGAGATTTGGCTGCCGTTACGCAGCACTAAATCTTCTTTCACTTTCAAATCAATATCCCCACCCTGACCCCGGATACTAGTTGCACTCATCCGTCCTTGATTGTCGAGCAAGATAGAGTCAGCCCTAACTTTCAGGTCGCCCGGTAACCCGATATCTGTACTTCGGACACCGATTTCTGCTCCATCCCGAACCGTTAACCGCCCGGTTTGAATCGTCAAGTCACCCGCCATGCCCGCCCCACGGGTATTCGTTTCGATGGCGCTAGGTACAATGCCATCACCGATGATGCCGAAGGAGACGGCTTCGACAGAGGGATCGACACCTGTTGCAAAGCCACTCACCTCAACGGATTCAGACGCATTTATATTTAATTTGCCTGCGGTTCCTGCACTACCCGTTGCGGCTGAAATTTGAGCACCGTTTTGCACACTCAACTGTCGCGTGGTAACAGTTAAGTCCCCAGCCGAAGCATTTCCACGCTGCCCTGGTACTGTCACTAGGGATGCAGATGCGAGCAACCCCCCGATAAACCGACCATCAGCCGATATACCGCTGAGTTCGACGGTGTCAGCCGTTACGTTCAAATTGCCCCCGCGTCCCGCACCCGCTGTAGAGGTTGAAATTTGGGTGCCGTCGGCAACCACAAGCTGACCGGTGGTAACACTGATGTAACCCGCATCGCCAGTCCCCAGCGCTGTTGTGAACAATCCCCCAGGAACCGCGACTCCGGCTGGAGTTCCCCTCATTTCCACCGCATTAGCCGTTACGGTGATATTGCCCCCTGCACCTGTACTGATAGGCCCTGGAGTGGTACTGACAGAGGAGCCGTCTAGCAGTCGCAACTGCTTGGCGCGAATGTCTATATGACCCGCATTTCCCCCTCCAGCGGTTCCTGTAAACACGAGGGAACCATGACTGAATTCGGCTAACTCAGAAACCCGCAGGGTTAAATTTCCGCCATTTCCATTGAGCAAGGCTGGGGTAAACAGGTTGGCTCCGTTTTGCACCATCAACCGACTGGCGTCAATTGTCATATCCCCAGCTTTACCACTACCTGCACTCAAGCTATACAAACCATCACTGAGGTTGAGGGGGTTAAACGTTCCTGTCAGTAGCTGTTGCGCGGTAACAAAAGGAGTCGTTCCGGTCAGTTCTACAGTATCCGCGCGGACAGTCAGATTTCCTGCCGCACCCGAACCAAAGGTGGACGTAGAGACAAAAGCTCCCTCTTGCATTCGGAACTGATTCGCCTGAATATCGATACCCCCGCCATTAAAATTACCAAAGGTATCAGCGACCAGTCTTGAACTTTGAGTAAGAGTCACTTGCCCGCCCCGTACCTGGATAGTGCCACCCCCTAAACCACTGGCATTCACTGCCGCACCAGAGAGATTGATGTTGCCAAAATCTTGAATCGCTGGATATCCCAAAACTAAACCCGTAGCGGTAGGAGTCAGGCTAACAAAACCAGAACTGGCGACGCTGCCCAGTTCAATCCGTCCTTGGAACGCCGTCAGGTTTCCTGCGTTTAAGCTTAAATCACCCCCTACAAGCCCCAGCGTTTGACCGGGCAGCACCTGAAGACCGAGGTTATTGTTACCCTGAGATTGGTTGACAATTCTGCCTGGATTTGTTCCGAATTGCAAGCCAATCGGGACATTAATTGTTAACAAAGGTGGAGCTTGGGGATTGGTGGCACTGAATTCACTGCCATCAGAAAATTTGATGCTGTTGGCTGTACTAGCGATAAAAGAGCCACCCAAATTAAGCTGGGCATTAGCGCCAAAAATAATGCCGTTGGGATTGAAAAGAAACAGGTTCGCTGTGCCTTGAGAACGCAGTGTGCCATCAATATTGGAGATATTTCCTCCGGTGACCCGACTGAAGATATTTTGAATATCTAAAGCGTTGTTAAAAATCGCCTCTGTACCTGTGGGAACAGAAAAGTCTTGAAAACTATGGAATAAATTGTCACCGATTCTAGTCCCTCCCTCAATCAAACTCGTGTTGCCATTAGGAGTAACAACTGTATTGTTTGGTAGCGTGATATCGGGTATAATTTGACCTTGGGCTAGGCTAGAGGTACTGAGCAAACACAAGCCAATACTGCTAGTGAGCCAGAGGGCACGATGACGGGATTGTCTTAAAAAACAGCCCATAATTTTAGAGTTTTTTGATTATTATCTTTGCCAAGGTAGATGTCACACGGCTGGTCTTGAAAAGGCTGAACAACGAAGACCTAGGCTAAGTCTCTATTCGCTCGTCGTTCTATTGTTCACTCATAGCGTCCTACAGGAAAGGCGCTATCATCCACCTCAGAAAAGATATAAACCCTTATGTCACCGAATTCCAGGATGGGAATTAAAACCCTTGTGGATTCGGATTTTTCAGACTTCCCCCTATGTCCTTAAGGGTGATGCGTTCTATGCTACTGCAAGCGTAGCCAAATCGGTAGTCTTGTTCTGGGGAATTTCAGTCAGAAAATAGAGAGGCGATCGCCTCTCTATGCTCAGAGCATCCCAATGTGTCGAATGACGAGTATGATCCCCTTCCCGATTAGAATGATTGCCCCGCATACACAGAGCGAACTTCACCATTGCGTCGAATCACGGCTTCTTGGTTGGCAATAGACACTAACGTCCAGCCACTATCACCAATCGCTTCACCCACAAAAATATATCGAGTCACACCACCTGCGTTAAACAACGCCGCTGAGCGATCGCCGAGTTCCAGCACTCCGGAAAGAGTGTGTTTGTTAGCAGATGTCGGTGCTTGTGTCATTGGCACAGTTGGGACAATCACTGATGGAGGCAACGTCGGTAAAACCGGAAGGTTAATCCGGGGGGCTACTGGCGCAGCGGCTTGAGGAGAGGTGGGTGTCGCCCGTTTAGTCGCAGGAGTAGGTGAAGGGCTGGGTGCTGCGCGTTTAGTCGCCACAGAAGGGCTAGGTGCCACCCGTTTAGCTGCCACAGAAGGGCTGGGAATTGTGGCTCCTAAGGAGGGTGCTGGGGGTCTAGCTACGGCTGGGGGTGCCACAGGAGTACCAGGGTTCTGAGGTGGGTAAACCGGGATATAGACCCTTTCAATGACACGCTGCGGCGGAATGTCGGCTTGGACAGAATTGGCAGAAGCCGGCGCTGTCGGGTTAGCCGCAGTAGCACCAGGAGGAGTTGTTGCCTGTGGCTTAGCGCTGTATTTCTTGTCAATCATCGCTAGCACTCGCAGCGCGTAATCTGGAAAATCATTCGGTGCTGACACCTGACTGGTATTAAGCGTCACAGTTGGTTGTGGTGTCGGATTCAACCACTCCGGCAAAGTCAGCCTTTTCTGCTTTACGAACAGCAGGATGAGCGACATCCCTAGAACGACAAAACCAACCAGTAATAGGAGTCTTTCCAAAGGCAAGCTAAAGCCATTAGGA
>DATNQL010000316.1:0-6570 GCA_036704025.1 Stenomitos sp. | reverse complement strand
CCGATGGTCAGACTTTAGCGACGGGTAGCATGGACGGCTCAGTTCGATTATGGTGTGTGCAAGACGGCACCTGTCTCGCAACGTTACGCGACCATACCAATGGTGTTCGCTCGGTTGTCTTCAGTTCCGATGGTCGTATCCTCGCCAGTGGCAGTGACGATCAAACAATTCGACTCTGGGATGTTCAAGATCTCACCTGTCAAAAAGTACTACAAGGACACACAAGCCGTGTCTGCTCCGTTCAATTTAGTCCGATCGACATGAGCCTACCATCCGGTACAGGTTCGCTTTTGGTCAGTGGTAGTCAGGATGAAACCATTAAGCTGTGGAATCCAACAACGGGTGAGTGTCTCAAAACGCTGAGAGCCGATCGCCTCTATGAAGGGATGAATATTCAAGGCGCAACCGGGTTGACAGCCGCTCAAAAAACCACGTTGAAAACCTTAGGGGCAGTTGAACATTAAGGCGATCGCGAATCTCAAACTTGAGGATGGGTGTAGGGACACGATATATCGTGTCCCTATTCTGTAATGTACGCGGCTGAGAACACTATCGATTTAGCCAATAAACGTTACGCGATGTAGGACGCGCCACACTTTATTTTTTAACGCCTTTGCTTCCCTCAGTACCTGTGCATCAGCTGTGTTCTTTGCCAACCACTGTGGATCTACCACCGTTTCAAAGAATGTATTAAAACTATTGATCGCAGGTGCTAAGTAGATACTCATTAATCGATAGGTATTGACTTTTCCTGGAGAGGGATTTTCACACTCTACGTTCACATTTAAGCGAACCGCAGATGTATTTTCTGATGTAGCGATCGCACTAAACTCTAAGTGACCATCAAACAGTGCATCGAGTTCTGTAAAACCACCAACACCACCAGCCGCTGAATTGATAGAAAAATTAAGTTGACTCTTGTGAAAAAAGTACCGACTTAATGATTCCTGCCTCACTGTCAAAGTGTCTTCTTCTTCAGCCCTCACCGTCAAAGTGCCTTTTTCTTCAGCACAGATTCCTCCTGTAACTGTCCAAAGATAGCTGTTAACTATGCTCCTTTTCGCTAGCTTTTCCTGAAAATTATTGCTAGTGAGTTCCTCGGATTTAGCAATATTGGACTGTTCGTAATAAGCCAATAAGTTCCGCTCTTCGCGTCTGATTATTTCCCTTAAAGCATAGGCTTCTGCTGGCTTGTTGTAACTGTCCAATGAGTCATTAGAAATATATTGTGGGTTCAGCTGGAATGGAATGATGTTAATCTCCTCCAGCTCATTGGGGTTTGGCACAGCTCGCAGAGCAACTAGGGTTCCTGTATTGTTCAACTTAACCGCATATAGTTCCGCACTACCCAACTTTACTACGGCATAACCAACGTTACTGGTTTGTTCCTTCCTTGAAGCTCGAAGCGTTAGGGACTTAGTAGGACTGTTCGTTGTTTTTGAATTAAAGCCAGCATCGTTTAACCAGCCGTTGGATGCTTGGAACGTTGCATTAATTCCATTTTGAGGCTCTAATTCAGAGGGATGCTTGACAACAATTAAGTCAACTTCTCCGCTATTGAGTGAAGTGGAATAGTGTTCAACTGTGGTGTTAGATTCTGTTAGCTCAATTGAGCTTACCCCACCATCCCCACAAGGAACTGGAGGTGCGCCTTCAATGTATCCTACTAGCGTTGGCTGGGTGTGTACCTGTCCTAGGTATTGCTGTTCTAAATTTCCGACTTTATAGCCAGTAACTAGCTTGATGCTATGGTCTGTTTTATTGGTGTAGACATAGCAACGTGCGATCGCACCCGTTACACTACCCTCAGGTTTATATTGCACATTCCCGTATTCCACTACTGCCACTTGTCCGTAAATATCTTGGCTAAACGGGGTTTCTACGGGGGAGAGGACGTTCATCACTTCCGGGGCTTCATTGCTGACGGGGACATTCGACTTCGCCCACATGGTTTCTGGGTCAGTGAGTTTGCCGTGGTTGCGGTTAGCTGTTTGGTCTTCAACGGTTGCTTTGGTGTTGGCATCAAATGACCAGTAACCGACTAACCCGTCTTCATGACCGAGCAACGGACGATGCATCGTATGGCGAATTTGCTCCGGTGTGCGTACCTGATTCCAGATGCGTACCTCACTGAGCAACCCTTTAAGTGGATTTGCGATCGCGCCACCGTTTAACATAGCGCCCAAGGTAAACTGAGACGCGTCTGTGTAGCTACTGTGGGCATCGATATCGCTGGTAGACACTTCCGTACCGTTGATGTAAAAGACCCACTTTGAGCCTAAGGTTGAGGGTATCCACTTTTGATTGATTTGTTGGAGATTACCTACTCGCAGTGTGCCGTGGTTGTGTCCTGTTAAATCGTTGGCTTTCTCTCCCGAACCCTCATCAAATCGCCAACAGCTCACCAATCCGTCCTCGTTTCCTGCGAGGCGGCGGTTCTTGTCATTATCAAGTTGCTGTTGTGTACGACTTACGTTCCAAAGGCGGACTTCGTGAAGCAAACCCTGGAAATAGTTCTCAGAACCAGCACGTCCCAAGTTAATCGCTGTCTGGGAGTCAAAAATCTGATTGTCAACGGACAGCAGTTCAACAGTTTCCGTTACCCAACGGCCTGAAGTATCTCCAACCTCTCGAACTTGTATCTTTTGCACGCAGGCATCTTTAGCTTTGGCAGCTTCAGACACATCAAAAATCCCGACGAGATGATACGTTTTGCCTGGTTGTAACTGAATGTCGGCTTTAATCCCAACCGGTTGATTGTCTGCATCTTTAACGACAAAACAGGGCCGATTCTCTCGGTCAATGAAAAGCTGCCAACTCTGTTGGTCTTCTACTTCCCCCCATTTTGAGATAAGTACTTCCGCTACATCAGTTCGTTCTTGCTCAAACCAGGCTTCAACGGTAATCGCCTGACTCTGATTCAACGTCAAATCGTTGCCGCCATCAATGTAATCATCCACGCCGTCCAATTTCAGCGCGTAACTGGACTGATAGGTAGCAGCTAAATGCGTCCATTTGTCTACGGGGATAGAGTTTGCCGAAGATTGTTTGGCTGAATCTTGTGTTCCAGCGATGAGCGAATAGGTATCAGTAGCGCTAGACTTTGCCAGCCCTAACACATACTGTGACTTAGGAGACTGGTAATGCACGAGTCTGGGGAACGACGCTGTGGCTAAAGTCGCTGGTTTAACCCAGGCTTCCAGCGTCATATCTCTGGTAAGGTCGAGTGAATCGCTGGGTAGCTCGACATAGTTTTCCCCATTCAATCCCAACACGTTTTTTGCAGGTTCGGCACTCCACTGGCAATCAATGCCTGGTTTTTGCAGTGTAACTGGGTCTGTGCCTGGTTTGTCGAGTACGGCTCGGTCTGTGTTAACTACTGCATCCTTGGCGTTGGCATCAGCAATAACCGTGAACAGGGTTGAATCCTTGAGGGCTAAGGCAAATGGCTGGAAGTCACGCGGAACATTCGACCAAGTTTGGTTACCTGCTGAGGAGGTAATCGTTACTTGGCAAACATTGCTGTTGGGTCGGCTACCGGGTTGGTTCTCAACTTTGATAACCGCATCATTAATTTGCGTTCCGATTTGACGGGCAATGAACTTAATCCGCTCCTTCTTCCCTGCCAGGCTGTATTCAGCTTTGGTTGCGATGTTTTTAACCTTTACCGTGCCGTCGTTTACCCCAGTTTTTGCTGCAACTACGAACAGAAGCGAACCATTGCTTAGGTCAGTCTGGGGATGTGTGGAACTGGCATTCTTGTTGTAGTCGTAGTCTTCACCTGCAACACCATTGAGGATAGCAAGGAACTTGTTTAAGTCACGCGGAACGTTTTTCCAAGTTTCAGTTGCTCTTGAATTAACGCTGAGGGTTACTTGACAGAGGTCACTATTGGGTTGATTGTCAATGGTAATCGAAGCGTTGTTCATTGGCGTCCCCGACCAACGGGCAATGAACTGAGGCTGTCCATCTTGTGCTAGTGGAGCGGTGTATTCAGCCCGACGCGTTAAGGTATTGTATTGGGCGGCAAGAAACTTATCATTGGCACCTTGAAAGTACAGGTGCAAAAGTCCATCGGCACTGTCCATCAAAAAGGGCGTACCTTTGGTTTGGGCAAAGTCTAGCAATCCCGTCGATACCGTTAGTCCCCTTGGATTAGTGTAAATCGGAGACAGTGACAAGTTGGATGGCGTATTCGTTAGGGGTTTTAGAGGTAGGGGTTCAAAACGCCGCCTTAAAAGCTCCAATTGGCGCAAGGAACGAACCCATGCAGGCTTGATGGTATCTGTGAGCTTACCCTCGTCATTGCATTTGACATCCGTTACTTGGTTACCAGACCCCTCGTTCAAGCGCCAGTAGCTTACTAAGTCTGTTTCATCGTCCTTGGCAATATATCCCAGGCTTTGTGCAAGGTAGTAGTCTCGGATTTCTTGGGCGGTGCGGGCTTTTTTCCAAATTCGGACTTCTGAGATTGCACCAGCAAAGCCTTGACCTATTTTAAAGGGCTGATTGGTATTGATGAATTTATTTTTTCCCTCTTGCGATCGCGTTCCGTCCAACTTCCCATCGACAAAAATTTCAGCCGTCTGCGTCCGTGTTTGAGTGCCAGTAATCGCCACCCACTTCCGCACACCAACAAGATGATGCCACTTGCCATCATTAATATTGCTTGCACTGACAACCGTAATGGCTTCTTCTTGACTCCCTAGCCGGAAACTAAAAACCGCCTTCCCATCTTGAAGCCTCAGGGCATAGAAATCCGTCTCGCCAGTTCTGTCCCGATAGATAATACTTCCCTGTAACGCTGTTGTTTTAACCCATGCCTCAACAGTCCAGAACGACTCGTCTGGATTTAGATTTTTAGGTTCCTTGACTTCGACATACCCGCCATTTCCTGCAAATTCCAGTGCATATTCAGCTTCACCGCTATCTTGCGCTTCATAACTTACGAGCGAAAGTGTCCCACGTTTAGAAACGGCAAAATCAACAACCGCGATGGAGTTAGCGCCAGCTTGAGAACCAGCCGCCACAGTGAGCATCACATGACCCGCTCGTTTCACCGGCTGCTGCCTGCCGTAGGCATCAATGACTTCCTCCTGCTGCATATATAGCGTTGCAGATGGGGCAGATTGAAACTTGAGGGGTATCGCGTTGGCTCCGTCTTGGCGACTCAGAGTGAAACTGGTTTTGTCTTTGTCTACGCTAAAATCGGTAAGGTCAAACAATCCGTCCTGACTGCGGCAGATCGTAAAAGCATCTACCTTTTCCGTTACAGCGTTATAGGCAAAAATCTGCCACCACCCCTCACCCGGAACCGCAGACGGCAATAGCAGGACTGAAAACCAGCCATCTTTGAGGTTCTTGACCAGTGTCAATTCTGTGGTGGGTTCAATGAATGGCTGATTTTCCATGTCCTTGTACCCCAGCGTGTCTTTGGGAGTAGCGGGTACGTCTAGCTTGCCGCTACGTCGGTAGCGAGTTTCCCAATTCAGCTTTAGTTCATGGGTTAGTGCATCGAACACGAATCGGTCTACATATAACGTGCCGTTAACAGATTGTCTGAATATGTAGATATGTAAATTATCCGATAGTATCCGGAATGGCGTATCGACGCTTTGTTTTTTTACTAATGCGATGTCTTCCCTTAATAACCCGATTCCGACTGGACGAACTTGCTGAGGAAGTATTAATCTTTTCAGGTTATTCCAGTCTTGATTCTCATTAGATAGTTCAACGTTTGAATCGAGTACATGGTAATAAATATCAGTTCTTTTATTGGCTTCTGTTTCGCCTGTGCTAAAAACGATGAGTGTTCCTTGATGGCGTACTGTTGTTAAATTTTTATAATTTTTGTTTTCGCCTGAAAATGATTGCATACCGTGACGCTCTTGATGAATTAGAATTAGGGCTGTTTTCCACAGTCTAGCAAATTAAATTCTGACGACAATGATACTCATGTGCTACATTAAAAACCTGCATTCAACGTTGGACAATTTTCACCCTATAACTCAATTACCTAACAACCTAGAAATAGAAACAGAAGGGTTGATGTATTGGGTAGATTGAACTGATATGGAGATGTTCCAGTTTTTATACTGGCACGGATTAATTGATGATGATGAGTTTTTAATTGAAGAATTGACAGCAAGTATCTAGAGAGCTGAGTTGAAAAGATGCCCTATTTTCTATTGGAAGAGAAAGCACAAGAACTTCCCCAAGTCGTTTATAAAAAACACCGTTCTGCAAAGCATCAGGATATTGTTCTATTCATTCCCAAGGGACTCTTACAACTTCAGCTACCTAATGCAGGAATTACCAAAGGTGCATTTAAGCTAGAAAAAACAACAGTAGACGATAAAACAGACAGTCTCTACAAGCTGGTTATCGATGTGTCTCACCCGTCTTGGGACTTTGACACCGACAATTCAGTGCGTCAAGCGCTAAAAAATGATTTTATTGGTTTTGCGATCGCATTAGAGAAGAATGCCAGTTTACAACGAGAGGCGATCGCTCTCCTGCAAAAAAGCATTATCCAATATCTCCCCTTAACGTTTGAAGAAACATTGTACT
>DATNQL010000315.1:0-4402 GCA_036704025.1 Stenomitos sp. | reverse complement strand
ATTTTGATAAAGCATGAGTGCCCTCCGCAATGACTCTAGGGCTGCCGTAAATTGACCCGTTTTATGCTGCCGAATGCCTAAATTCAACAGTAAATTGGCATGATAATCCTGGGCATCTGGAGTTTGTGCCAAAGCCGAGGGTGTAGGGAAAGAGACACCAACCCATAGAGGCATTGCAGACATTAAACCAGCCATGATTAAGGACACGAACCCGCTTGTTTTTGCCCAACCTCTTTTGTAACGATGCTTGTACACAGGCACTTGGCTAAGGCAGACTGTCTTTTGCAACCCAATCAACGGATAGACAGATGGCAAAATTTTCTTCGGCACAACCTAAACTCCTCCACCGTGATGGGTGTACTAGGCAAGTTATCACTAAATTGCCTAAGATATGGAGACTAAACCCATATTTTTCTATCTATTGACATCCCTAATCTAGAGCTTGCCAAAGGTTTTTAGAAGCCCGACTCTTCTGTTTAGACGAAAGACAAGGACGGTAGTGTTTTTCTCCTTCTACCTCTAACTCTTGTATAAAGCCTTGCTCTTTTAGGGCATTCAGTGTTGTGGAAACATTTTCCTGTTCCTGTTCCATATAAGCGGCTATCTCAGTTAGACTAGCTTCTTTTTTACGTACCAACCAAGTAACAAGCTTCTGCTCAAAATCAGGTAGTGTTAGAACATCAGCCATACTCAGTCCAGATTGACGTTCTTGCTTTTCGTCTCCCGTTTCTGAAGAATTGGACGGTTTTGTACTCATAATTTTTTTCCCTCTAGGATTCAGCTAATTGACTAATATGACTCCACCAAATAATAGAAAAATCAAACAGCATACCCCTCCTCTTGCTTAGGATGCACAGAGGCAAAGGACGCTGAGGGAAGAGTAAGAGAGAGTGATACATTGGAATGAAACTGGGTATTCATTAAGGTAAAGTGGGCAGTATCTAACTCTCTGAAAAAACCAGTCATTAGGCTTGGCAAATACAGCTCATGATGGCTATTGGTTAAGGATGTAAGATAGGAGACTCACAGACCTGTGCTTATATTAGTGTGATTCAGCTAGATTGCATGATCTGCTTAGCAACTTTTTGCATCTCTTGACTAATAGGATGGTTGGGGTAGCGTAGACAAAAGAGATCGCTGCTGGCGAGTTGCACCATCTCTTCGGAAAGGGGTAAGATTCCTGCCACCGGAGCGCTATAAATCTTCTCCACCTGTTGCCGTAAAGCGTCGAAATCTAAAGCTGGCAAAGCTTTATTAATGACTAGTAACATTTTAGGCACCTGTAACTTACGGGCTACTTCGACAGTAACGGCAGTTCCTTGGAAGTCTTGATTATCGGGACGCAAGATCAGAACTAAAATATCGGAAATCGTTAGCGAAAGTAACGTTTCTTCATTAAGACCTGGGTGGGTGTCAATGAACAAGTAATCTAGTTCAAGTGCATCAATCACGTCTTGGAGACCGTCATTGAGCATCCCAAAATCAAAGCCTTCGCGCAGGATTCGAGTAATATCACGAGCTTTGATACTAGAGGGAATCAGGTAAATCTTGTTCCGTGGGCTGGCTTTTTCTTTTAAAACCGAACTCACATCATAGGCCGTATCTTCGATCGCACAGTTACCCCATAAGTAGTCGTTGAGGGTGTACTTTATTTTATCGTCATTGAAACCAAACAGGACATGAATCCCTGGGGATTGGATATCCGTGTCAACAATCCCAACTCGCTTTCCCGAACGTGCAACAAGAGCCGCCAGATTAGCTGTTGAGTTGGATTTGCCAGTTCCTCCGCGAAACGAGTGAATCGATACAATTTTGGACACAGTACACTTCCTTAAGCTGTATTAGATGCTCTCTTCTAGCTTGGACTACTTTAAATCAAGACGATAATTCTGTGTTCATTCAGTTAAGAGCAATCTCCTAAACTCAACGTTAACCCTAACGTTAAGTTGGCTTGATTCGCCAAAAGTCTAATTCTCAAAACCACTGCAAGGATGTACTGTACCAACGTCGCTTCACTCTGTAGAAATAGCTACAGAGTATTCTTGGTGCACTCTACTCCTGTTGCTCAGTTCAGTCCTCTTGAGTTTTAGCCGAGTCCTCATCATGCCAGTACTCATTTCCCTGGTCATCACTGTTTATAATCGGGAGCGTTTCCTCGGCGCTGCCATTGAAAGTATTCTGACACAAACCCAGCCGGACTTTGAACTGTTGATTTGGGATGACGGTTCAACTGATCGTTCTGTAGAGATTGCCCAAAACTATGCTCAGCAAGACTCGCGGGTACGAGTGGTAGTGGCAGAACATCAGGGGCGAAGCTTGGCTCTCAAAGATGCGATCGCACAAACAACAGGTCGCTACATTGGCTTCGTAGACAGTGACGATATCCTAGCACCAACAGCACTGGAGGAGACAGCCGCCGTACTCGACACCTACGCAAAGGTAGGACTTGTTTACACCGACTATCTGGTAATGAACGAACGTGGTGAAATCACAGGGTACGGAAATCGCTGCCGCTTGCCGTATTCCCCAATGGGATTGTTGCGAAAATTCATGACTTTCCACTTTCGGCTGATGCGCCGCACGGTATTTGATGAAGTAGGCGGAATTGATGAGGCGTTTGACTTGATTGAGGACTACGAACTGTGCCTGCGGCTTTCGGAAGTAACTCAGGTACAACGAGTCAGCAAACCCCTTTACTACTACCGTGTTCACCGAGAGAGTATCACCCAGCAGCACAAAGCCGAGCAAAATCGCCTTGCACTGATTGCGATCAAGCAAGCACGCAAGCGCCGCCAAAGGATGAACTCCTTTCAGGTAACCTTACCCAACTGCCTACAATTCCCCTTCGGTGCAAGCCTCAGAACCTCACTGACTAGAAGTCTGAGTTCTTTCCTGTTAGCAGCAGTTCCTCTATTGGGAAGCATTGGCGTCACACCTGCTTTATCACAAATCGTTCCGGCTGCTGATGGCACGAATACCCTAGTGAACACGACGGGTAATCAATTGGACATCACCGGAGGACAAACCTCTTCCAATGGAGCCAACCTATTCCATAGTTTTTCCCAATTTGACCTGAATACGGGTCAAGTTGCTAATTTCCAGTCAAATCCGACTATTCAGAATATCTTGGGTCGGGTGGTAAGCGGCAATGCATCAAATATTAATGGACTCATCCAAGTCAGTGGCAGCCAAGCCAATCTGTATTTAATGAATCCAGCCGGAATTATCTTTGGCTCAAATGCTAGCTTGAATGTTCCTGGCTCTTTTGTTGCCACAACCGCCACGAGTATTGGCATGGGCAATAATTGGTTCAATGCGGCAGGTACCAATGATTACACCCAGCTCAACGATACACCAAGTAGTTTTGCCTTTACCACAGCTCAACCGGGAAGCATTGTTAACTCTGGCAACTTAACGGTAAGTGCAGGCAAACATCTAGCCATGGTAGGTGGCACGGTGGTGAATACCGGTCAGCTCAATGCTCCATCCGGGCAAATCACAATGGCAGCCGTACCAGGAACCAGCTTCGTTCGCCTGAGCCAACCGGGGTCTGTATTAAGTTTAGAGGTTTTACCTCCTGCATCGGGGAGCAATGCACCGACTCAATGGACATTGCCTGTTTTATCCTTGCCCCAGCTACTAACGGGTGGCGGTGGGGGTAATGCTACGGGACTCTCTGTGAACGCAAATGGACAGGCAGTGCTGACAGGTTCTGACATCCTCATCGAAAATGGCGATGTCGTAGCTAAGAACGTCACAGCTCAAGAGGCGACACTCACAGCTAACCACAATTTGACGTTAGTGGATTCTACGCTAACCACGACGGGAGACTTGAATCTGCTGGCACAAGATACAGTAAGGGTGCGCGACAGTGTGACGAGTCCTGTTATTGCCCAAGCTGGGGGAAAGCTGTTAGTTCAAGGGAATCAAAACATTGATATTTATGCTTTGAATAATCCGGCGAGTGGGTTGTTCTCTGGCGGAGATATGGTGCTACGCTCCACGAATACTGTAGGAGGTGATGCTCATTACTTCTCTGGCGGCAATTTTCGGATTGAAACATTGGATGGGAGTTTAGGGAATCTGTTTAGTCCTGATGATCCAGTGATTCGCGCCAGTGGGGATGTCAATTTTGCTAGTTACACAGGAGCCTCACTGCATATATTGGCAGGGGGTAGCGTGACGATTACAGGTAATGTCACGATTACAGGTGCTGATGCGACATACGGACTGGCTGAGAACGTTACCTTATCCGATGGAACTGTGCTTGCCATAAATGGTGCAACTCAACCTACCCTGGATATTCGAGCAGGCACTACAGCCGTCGGTACTCCTGGCATTAGCGGTGGGGGTACTTTTACTCCTATTACGGGAGTTCCTGTGGCTGGGGGTACTCCAACAA
>DATNQL010000314.1:0-5066 GCA_036704025.1 Stenomitos sp. | reverse complement strand
GATTCAATGACTTGACGAGCTTGTTTGAGGTTTTGCTGGCTGGGTTCACCACCTTGGGGGGATTGTAGAAGCAGTTCAACTAACTCTCTGTAAACGGGTTCCACACTCTCCCGGAAGGAGAACTGCACATCGGTATTGATCGCTACTAAATCTTTGCGTAGGTCGCTGAGGGTGTTGACAGCTTCCGTGTAAGCTGCGATAGCGCTTGTGCGTATGGCTTCGCTTACCGCTGCTTCGTGTTTCCGGGAAGAACCTACCGCCCCTGACTTCGAGTCATCAATGTCTCCCTGAGCTTTCAACACCCGTCCTAAATGCCACTGCCACTGGTAGGCAATGTCTGGTGCATTAATAGTCTGAGCTAGGTTTAGCGCTTGTTGGGTTAACTCTTGAGCGTTGTTCCACTGCCGAGTCTGTTCGTACAAAGTACCAAGAGTGCCAAGAGCGTAAGATTCAGATCGGGCATCCTTCAAACTTCTCGCTTGCTGGACTGCATTCGCTAACAGTCGAGCAGAGGCGAGTATCGGTTCAGATTCTACCCCAGCTCCCTCTCTCCCTATCTTCATCAGGCTCTGGGCAACGTCAATTTGGGTATAAACAGCTAGGCGACTAGAAGGTAGTTCAGCAAGTTGGGGCTGGATTTGAGTCCATAGGGTTTGAGCCTCTGCCCATTGCTCGGCCTGGATTAACAGGTTTAGTTGAATGACTTGAGCTTGAATTTTAGTGGTGGGCAAGGGAGCAATTTCTGCTGCTTGGCGATAAAACTTCAGCGCTGTGTCAGTCTCCCCCTGAGCGCGAGCGGTGTTGCCCAAGCTCATCAGGATGCCACTAATGTCTGAAGCTGATTCCTCTGAGGATGAGCGCGACTCTTGGCGCAATCGTTGAGCAATTGCTAAACTTTGCTGCAAGACAATGCGGGTTCGATCTAGATCGCCGACAAGACGTAGGGTATTGCCAAGATTTCGCAATCCAGTTACCTTAAGCGCCGAGTCTGGTTGCTTTTGAAGAGTCTGTTCTACCTGTTCTAGAATTTCAGCAGCTCGTCTGTATAACCCCATTGCTTGTAAGGCTCTAGCTTGGTTAATTTGGCTACCGAGTATCCCGACTTCATCACCCGCTTTCTGGTAGGCGGCTTCGGCTTTTTGCCAGGTTTGCAAAGCGTCGGACTCTTGACCTTGAGTTAATTGCAAATTCCCTTGAGTGTTGAGGACTTGAGCGAGAATGAGTTGATGAGCGCTTGTTTGTTGTTGGCTGTTTGCCAGAAGTTGGAGACTCTGGGTTATGGCTTTGGTTGCTTCAGTCCATTGTCCGAGCTGCTCGAAGGCAGAGGCGAGATAGCTTAAGGTTAGGGCTTGGTTGAGTACATCCCCTTGAGCTTCAAATGTCGCGGCTGCTTTTTGCCAAGCCGCTACCGCTTCTGAGAATTGTCCGGCTTGGTAGAGTTGTTTGCCCTGTTGGATTGCGTCAGAGAGGTTAGGGGCTAAAAGTTGGGGGCTAGGGGAGTTGGATTCAGATTGTTTAGCCGTCAAATTAGGCTCTGGCGAATGGAATGCGCGGCTATACAAACCTAGTCCGCCTGCGCGGACTACACTACCAACTTGGCGATTTGACGACGCTGATGCAATTGTGGCGTGTAGGCTGACCGTTGCGATCGCTCCCACCAGAGCTAACAAGATGAACACAAGCCATCGTTGCTTCTGGAATGGACTACGCTTCAAGAAGAACTTTGCCTGACGGACTCGCTTAAACATAGGAAGTTTACTAAAATTTTGGGAGTGTCAAGAGCCATCGCAATTAACTGGCTGTCCCCGTCGATTGAGGGAAGTCTCATTAGGCGCACTCGCCGTGAGGATAACTTTCCCATCAGGTTCCATCACCCATCCAGTCGCTTCCACCAGTATTGATTTAGTGCCGGCTGAGTGGGTTGAAGGCGCGAAGGATTCATTTCCAGAATCGTTTGGCTGACGGCGAACACCAGCAGGAGTAGGAGTGCGCCAGTCTCGCCAACGGGGGTCATCGCCCAAAGCTTGTTGAGGAGTAGGTGGCAAACCCCCACGACCACTGACTACGAAAGAACTCCCTTGAACCTCTCGACAGCCTTGAGCAATTTCGTCCGACCCATTCACTACTTCTGTCGGTAATCCCGCTAGTCCTCTTGCCGGGTCAATTCCTGGTGTGATGATGTCTACTGTGCCACTAAAATCCGAACTGACTCCCGTGGCGGTGATGTCGCTCAAGGGGGTCAGTTGCTCTCTAAACTCGATGCCAAAGATGCCCGAAGCCCTAACGGTTACGTTCCCGCCCCGGAAATCCTCAGAATTGGCGCTGATGTCACTATTTTCCTTGGGTACGGCAACCAAATTGTCTGTATCGATGCGGATGTTGCCACCAGGAATGTTGATTCCTCTAGCATTGGTGGTGATGCTACTGCCATTTCGCAACAGAATTAGGGGCGATCGCAAATTGATATTGCCCCCACCGCCTGAAGTGTCTGCCCGAATTCCGCCTTGATTGTCCAGATAGATTTGATTGGCATCCACTTCCAATTTGCCTGCGGTTCCTGTTCCGAGACTCTGCACGGTTACTGCTGCCCCATCTCGCACTAGCAAGGTATTCGTTTTGATCGTCAAATCACCCGCATTCCCGGTTGAGTTTCGCTGTGCCTCAGTACCCAAGCCACTGAGAATCCCACCATCAGCGCTGGTACCAATGATTTGCACATCTTGGGCATCAACACTCAAAGAACCCCCCTTGCCCGCACCAAATGTACCAGCACGTACCACTGCCCCATCTCGCACTAGCAAGGTATTCGTTTTAATCGTCAAATCACCCGCATCCCCGGTTGAGCCTCGTGCTGCGGAAGCAAACAAGCCACTGGCATACTGACTATCAGCGGTTGTACCAATGATTTGCATAACTTGGGCATCAATCCTTAAAGAACCCCCCTTGCCCGCACTAAATGTACCAGCACCTATCTGTGCCCCATCTTGCACTAGCAAGGCATTCGTTTTAATCGTCACATCACCCGCATCCCCGGTTGAGCCTAGCTGTGCGCCAGAACCCAATGCCGTGGGAAACCGACCATCAGCGCTGGCCCCAATGATTTGCACATCTTGGGCATCAACGCTTAAAGAACCCCCCTTGCCCGCACTAAATGTACCAGCCAGTACCTGTGCCCCATCTCGCACTAGCAAGGTATTCGTTTTAATCGTCAAATCACCCGCATCCCCGGTTGTGTTTGGCTCTGCGTCAGTACGCAAGCTACTGGCAAACTCACGATCAGCACTTTCACCAATGATTTGCACATCTTGGGCATCAACGCTTAAAGAACCCCCCTTGCTCGCACCCCGTGTACTAACACTTACCTGTGCCCCACCCTCAAGTTGCAAGGTGCTAGCACTGATATTGACATCGCCTCCCTGTCCATTTGCTGCTTCTTGCACCTGATTAACAATCTCACTCACATTAAGGTTTATGGCTCCAGTGGCATTAACCGCAATATTTCCCGCCTGACTATTATTAGAACCCAGTCCACTCTCTATGCCTGCATACAGCCCACTCATGCCCGTCATCTCTAAACTCCGGGTATTAACCGCGATACTACCCCCATCGCTAGCAATTACATTGACTTGCGCGCCATTGCTCAGGGAAACATCGCTTCTTTCTACATTATTGGGAAAACTCAAACTCAGATTATTCCCATCCCCATTCAACCCAACTGTACCCGTACCAGCTAACCCACCTAACTCGATTCGTCCACCAAAAGCATTCAATCTTCCACCATCCATGCTGATGTCGCCGCCGACTAGCAGCAAACTCTGACCATTTGGAACACGTAGACCCAATGCATCCACACCAGCCAGAGTCGTTCCGGCTGGTGCCGTTGAGTTATTTTGAATCGGCGCAGCCGCAATTTGATTGAACAGCAAAGCCGAAGGATTGATTGTCAGCAAGGGTGAGGGGACTTCTGGATTCGAGGCACTGAAAAATCCAAAATTGCTAAACCCGATCGCATTCGCTGTTGTGGCGACAAAGGAACCGCCGATATTCAAACTGGCATCTTTACCAAAGATAATTCCCGACGGATTGAGCAAAAACAGGTTGGCTGTACCATTGGCTCGGATTAAGCCATCAATATTAGAAATTGACCCACCTGTGACTCGTGTCAGGACATTGTGTACATCTGCCGCATTGTTGAAAAAGGCAGAACCTCCGGTGGGTATCGAAAACGATTGAAAGCTGTGAAACAGATTGCCACCCTGCCTTGCCCCTCCATCAATCTGGAAGTTGGGATTGCCCGTAACTTGCGATCGCTCTCCCTTAGGCAATGTTGTATCTTCAACCACTTGTGCCACTGTCAAGTTAGAGCTAAAGAGTGCAATTAAGACACTACTAGCTAAGAGCCATTTTCTTAGATAACACCCTTTCATTTCAAGTTTCCGCCTGCGGAAGTAGCTAGACTCTATCATTCGACAGATACATAAGTCCTAGTCCTCTGGAATGACTAATGGTTAGCAATACCTGACAAGAGCCACTTGTCCGGGTTTGGTTGTGCTGAAACCTTTAAAGTTTAGCGTCGGACTTTCTATCAGTTTTTTGCCTCTCCCGTATTGAGATAGGAAGTTTACGACCCATCGCAATTGACTGGCTGTCCCCATCGATTGGGAGAGGTGACATTAGGCGCACTCGCCGTGAGGATAACCTTACCATTCGGTTCCATCACCCACCCAGTTGCTTCCACTAGCGCTGATTTAGTCTTGACTGGGTTTGCTGAAGGCGCGAAGGATTCATTTCCAGAAACGTTTGGCTGACGGCGAACACCAGCAGGAGTAGGAGTGCGCCAATCTCGCCAACGTGGGTCATCGCCCAAAGCTTGTTGAGGAGTAGGCGGCAAACCCCCACGACCACTGACTACGAAAGAACTGCCTTGAACCTCTCGACAGCCTTGAGCGATTTCGTCCGACCCATTCACTACTTCTGTAGGTAATCCCGCTAGTCCTCTTGCCGGGTCAATTCCTGGTGTGATGATGTCTACTGTGCCACTAAAATCCGAACTGACTCCCGTGGCG
>DATNQL010000313.1:0-4914 GCA_036704025.1 Stenomitos sp. | reverse complement strand
TGGAAATAGGCTTTCTTAAATGCGTCACAGCTTAGCAGTAGAATGACAAAACGCTTAAACGACTAGCTCAACACTTTATGAGCCAGCATCTTGCTGACAACTCTCACACGGCGGCTGAAGAACAAGTCAATACTTCTGACGAAGCAGAGGTTTTTGTTTTTCCTGCATCCTTTGCTCAAGCTAGGCTGTGGTTCCTCGATCGCCTCTTCCCAGGCAATCCCTTCTACAATGTGTCCGCAGCACTTCGGCTGATGGGTTCCCTCAACGTAACTGCACTAGAGGAGACGTTCAACGAAATCGTGCGTCGCCATGAAGCTTTGCGTACCACCTTTAGGATGCTGGAGGGGCAACTCGTCCAGGTAATCGCTCCCAGCTTAACCATACCCCTGCCCGTGGTAGATTTGCGCTCTCTACCTACAGCAGAACAGGAAGCTGAAATTCGACGGCTAGCGACTGAGGAGCGATCGCATCCTTTCGATTTATCCTCTGAACCCTTACTGCGAGTCATGCTGCTACAGCTAGATTCGTCAGCACACATACTCCTGCTGAACCTACACCATATTATCTGCGATGGCTGGTCGATTGGTGTGCTACTTCGGGAACTAGGCGCACTTTACACCGCCTTTGCCAATAACCAACCCTCACCGTTGCCCGAACTACCTATTCAATATGCAGATTTTGCTCACTGGCAGCGTGAGTGGCTACAGGGTGAGGGCGAGCACAAGGCGTCGCCCCTACAGGTACAACTCGCTTACTGGAAGCAGCAACTAGAGAATCTTCCCCTGCTGAACCTGCCCACTGATCGATCGCGTCTTGTGACTCCAAGCTACCACGGGGCGACGCAATTTCTAGAGTTACCGAAGAAGCTGAGTGAGGAACTTGAAGCACTCTCGCAGCGCCAAGGGGTGACTCTGTTCATGACTCTGTTAGCGGCATTCCAAACCTTACTCTATCGCTACACGCAGCAAGACGATATTGCCGTGGGTTCTGCGATCGCCAATCGTAACCGCAGTGAAATAGAAGGGTTAATTGGCTTTTTTGTCAATAGTTTGGTGCTGCGTACTAATTTATCAGGAAACCCAACCTTTCTGGAACTCATAGGCAGAGTTCGGAAAGTAGCGCTAGAAGCTTATGCCCATCAGGATTTACCCTTTGAGAAGCTAGTCGAGGAACTGCATCCAGAGCGCGATTTGAGCCATCATCCCTTGTTTCAGGTTGCGTTTAGCCTACAAAACACACCCATTAAGGCGCTAGAGTTGCCTGAGTTAACCCTCTCGAAGCTGGATTTTGATAGCCCAAGCGCTAAATTCGATCTAGAGTTTCATCTGTGGGAATCTTCAGATGGACTTAGAGGACAGGTAATTTACAGCACTGATTTATTTGATGACGCGACGATTACCCGGATGCTGGGGCATTTCCAAATTTTGCTAGAGGGCATTGTTGCTAATCCCGAACAGCATGTTGGCGATCTGCCGCTTTTAACAGAATGCGATCGACATCAGCTATTAGTGGAGTGGAATAATACCCAAACGGGTTATGCAAAGGATTTGTGTATCCATCAGTTGTTTGAAGCTCAGGTAGAACAGACACCCGATGCAATAGCTGTAGTCTTTGAAGACGAACAATTAACCTACCGAGAACTGAACAATCGCAGCAACCAACTCGCACATTACTTGCAAAAACTAGGAGTAAGTTCAGACGTTCTCGTCGGCATCTGCCTAGAGCGTTCTGTGGAAATGATAGTTGGACTTTTGGGCATCCTCAAAGCGGGTGGAGCGTATTTACCTTTAGATCCCACCTATCCTCAAGAACGGCTGAATTTCATGCTGGAGGACGCTCAAGTATCAATCTTGCTAACTCATTCTCTTCTAACCCCCCTTTTTAACCGGAGCTTTAGTGAGGATGAGGAGGGTTGGGGGGATCGAGAAAAGTGTAACGGACAGCATCAATTATCTATCCTTTGTGTGGACACAGATGCCGATGCGATCGCTTCCCAGAATCAGGAAAACCCAATCAGCCGCGTAACACCTGAAAATCTAGCTTATGTCATCTATACGTCTGGTTCTACAGGCAAACCCAAAGGTGTTTTACTTGAACATCGAGGCTTAAGCAACTTATCTCAAGCTCAGATTCAAACGTTTAATCTACAGCCAAGTGACCGTATTCTACAATTCGCCTCCCTAAGTTTTGATGCCTCAATCTTTGAAATTGTCATGGCATTTTCGACAGGAGCAACACTCTATTTAGCGAGAAAAGAATCGCTCCTCCCAGGGTCAGCTTTACTCCAATTTCTACGCAACAATGCAATTACTATTGCCACGCTTCCACCCTCCGTATTAGCCGTTCTACCTGTACAACAACTTCCAGCATTACGCACGATTATTTCTGCTGGAGAAGCCTGTTCCATTGATATCGTAAAACGCTGGGCTTCGGGTCGTCAGTTTTTCAACGCCTATGGGCCAACTGAAGCAACAGTCTGGTCTACTGTAGCAGAACTTCGTAACAGCAGAGAAAACCTATCCATAGGTCGTCCTATTGCAAATACACAAGTTTATATACTTGATTCCCACCTACAACCTGTACCCATTGGCGTTCCCGGAGAGTTGTATATCGGTGGTGATGGACTGGCGCGAGGTTACCTCAACCAACCCGATTTAACGACTGTTGCATTTATTCCTAATCCCTTTACTCAAATCTTGCATCACTTCCCTAGGGCGCGTTTTCAGACTTCCCCGCCAGATTCTGATCCCCCCCAGCCCCCCTTAACAAGGGGGGAGAATTTAGTCAAAGTCCCCCTTTTTAAGGGGGATTTAGGGGGATCTCCGCGTTGGACAACAGACCCTAACTTCCCTGAGCCAGGGGGGAATAAGAACCAGAAATCGGGAAAGCGGCTTTACAAAACGGGGGATTTAGCACGTTATCAACCGGATGGGAATATTGAATTTCTAGGTCGAATTGATGCCCAGGTAAAGATTCGTGGCTTTCGCATTGAGTTGGGGGAAATTGAATCGCAGCTGAAGCAACATCCGGCCGTGAAAGAGACGATTGTGATGGCGAAAGAAGACCGCTCTATTCATAAACGCTTAGTCGCTTATATTGGCTTGAATAAAGAGTCGTCAACGATGATAGAGGAGACAGACGTTGCGACCGTACTGCGCTGTTTTTTAAAAGGCAAGGTACCAGATTACATGGTTCCTTCAGCCTTTGTCATACTGGACAAGTTGCCCCTTTTACCCAATGGAAAAGTAGACCGCCATAAGCTAAAAGAGCTGAATACAGACAAGACAGAATTGGCAGCAAATTACATGGCTCCTCGAACACCAATAGAGGAAGCGATCGCAAGAATTTGGGCACAATTGCTGAACGATGAGCGTGTAGGCATTCATGATAATTTTTTTGAATTAGGTGGTGATTCACTCCTAGCCGTGCGACTTATGGCTCAAATTCATCAGCAGTTTGAGCGGGAGATACCCTTATCAACTTTCTTCTTAAATCCAACTGTTGAAGGTTTAGCTAATACTCTAGCGCAACCCACCGATTCTGGGTCTTGGTCACCCTTGGTTCCGATTCAACCCTCTGGCTCCAAGCCACCCTTTTTCTGTGTTCATCCTATCCTCGGTGTTGTCTTTCCTTATTACGAATTGGCTTATGCTTTGGGGTTTGACCAACCCTTTTATGGACTGCAACCCCTAGGATTGGATGGAGAACAATCTCCCTTCACACGTATTGAAGAAATGGCGGCTCACTACATCGAGGCACTACGTCAGGTTCA
The DNA here is from genome assembly GCA_036704025.1 of Stenomitos sp. Classification (GTDB taxonomy): domain Bacteria; phylum Cyanobacteriota; class Cyanobacteriia; order Cyanobacteriales; family Coleofasciculaceae; genus Allocoleopsis. The sequence goes on along the minus strand of DATNQL010000313.1, from coordinate 1,142 downwards.
ACCGTCTGGCCCTTACTTTTTAGGAGGTTGGTCTTTTGGAGGTTTGGTTGCGTTTGAAATGGCTCAACAACTCCTTGATGCAGGTCATCAAGTGGCTCTACTCGCTATATTGGACACGCTTGCCCCCATCCCCGGTAATTTACCTTCTTTTGGGGATAGTTTAAAATTTATGTTCACCGCCGCAGCGCGATATATTTGGTCATTTTTACTCGATTATTTCTATTTAATAACCACGTCTAGCCAACCCCAAGCTCATCATTTACCCTTTCATTTGGCTAATATCAATAAGCTACTTCACGGGTTAAGAAATCATCAAGCTTGGCAGTCTATTTTGGGAGAAGCGGTTTTAGCCAATGCCCTACCTCATTCATCTAGAAAACAGATATTGAGCGAACTCAACATTCGCCCGATGCTGCATATTTACCAAGCTAACAATCAAGCAACTCTCAGCTATGTTCCGCAAGTTTACCCGAACTGGATTACTCTGCTAAAAACCAGCGTTCAGTCTAGTAAGGCTGATCAAGATTCAAGCTTAGGTTGGAGTCAATTAGCTGAAGGAAGAGTGGAAATTCATCAGGTTTGTGGTAATCACTTAACGATGCTGAGAAAACCTCATGTGAAAGTTCTTGCCAACCAGCTCAACGTATTTATTGAACGGGCACACACAACTCATTATAAGAATTGATTCGACATTTTTAATCCTAATTTATAACTTACAACAATCCGATTAACCTTGAATCAAGGAGTAACTCAAGTTACAGCAAAGCTTTTAAAAGAGCCTGTAATTTAAGTTGAATTTCTGCTAATTCTTTGTTAGGGTCGGAACCCGCAACGATACCTGCACCGGCGTATAGTCTGGCGCGATAGGCATTAGCAAAAAGTCTGGCTGGTTTTTCACTTTCAATTAAAGCCGAACGGATACCCACAATAAATTCACAATTTCCTTGATAATCAACCCAACCTAACGGTGCTGCATAGAGAGTCCGATCAAAAGTTTCGTAGCGGCGAATTTGTTCTTGAGCCATCTTCGTTGGTACGCCTGCGACGGCTGGAGTGGGATGCAGTTGGGCTACGATTTCTAAGGGATGGATATCTCCCAACATTTGAGCTTGAATTGGTGTCCACAAATGTTGAATATTGGA
>DATNQL010000312.1:0-28534 GCA_036704025.1 Stenomitos sp. | reverse complement strand
GTCGAGGTCGATGAGAAGAACCTTGTGACCCCGTGCAGAGAGTTGGTAGCCCAAGTTCTGAGTAATCGTCGTTTTCCCGACCCCACCCGCTTGATTGAATAGTGCGATCGCTCGGCTCATAGAGTTGATGGCGTGGCACATTTAGCTTGAGTGCCAGCATACCGTGAATGAGTGGCTTTCCTTCATCTTTATCTGTCTAGACGTTATCTAGTAATTCTTTTTGACCACCTGAACGGCTGGAGTGCCGTTGCGAATGCTCAAAGCCCAGCCAAATACGTTTGTGCTTGCTCTAAGGCGACTTGTAATTGCTCGGCTAACACCTGTACTTGTGGCTTTTGCATCATGGTCATATGATTCCCCGGAACCAGATGAACGTCTACGGTGCCAGACATCTCCTTCCAACCCAATGTCGGCTCTTTTCGCATCATTAGATGCTCCTCAATATCACCCTCTCTTTCATCAATATCTTGGGCGCTCAAAAGGGCAATACGAGTTGGAAGCACTTGTTTGGGCAAATAAGAACGATGAGCTTTCAAGGACGCCATGTATACTTGCACTAGCCCGCGAACTAACTTGATTCCTGTATCAGGTGGTAATAAGTTGACCCGTATTAACCGTTCTTTCAGATAGTGTAGTTGCTCAGAAGCCGTCAAATCAGCAAGAGTTTCTTTGGATACCTCTAAGTTCAAGGAGAACATGGATTCAATGTAGCTGGCAAAATCAAAGAGATTTGCTGCCTCCTCTGGAGCGGAACAATTCGGCTTATTATCAACAATTGGCGCAAGAGCGTCGATAATCGCAACTAGAGCTACTTCATGCCCCATTTTTCCTAGCTGAATAGCCATCTCAAAGGCAACTACACCTCCAAAAGAATGCCCTCCCAGCAGGTAGGGACCTCTTGGCTGAAGAGTCTGCATGGCTTCAATATAGTAGGCGGCTATGTCTTCCACCCGAATTAAAGGCTCTTGTGAGCCATCCAAACCTTTGGCACTGAACCCGTAGAAGGGTTGGTCAAGTCCAAGATGACGCGCTAGCTCATATAAGTAAATTACATTTCCACCAACTCCAGGCACGCAGAAAAATGGTTTTTTGTCACCGCTAGACTGAATGGCTACTAAGGGAGACCATGAGCAGGAATTTGGTGATGCACGAAGACAACTGGCAAGCTGTTCGATAGTCGGCGTCGCCAAAAGTGTCGCTAAGGGCAGATTTAGACCAAAGTGCTGCTCCAATCTTGCCATGAGGCGCACAGCTAAAAGCGAATGACCGCCTAATTCAAAAAAGTTATCGTGAACTCCAATCGTGGAAAGCTGCAAAACCTCTGACCAAATGCGCTGTAGTTGCTGTTCAACTGTGTCGCGGGGAGGGACAAAGCTCCTTGAGTCAGAAGGAGAGCTATCTGGTGCTGGCAAGGCGCGACGGTCTACCTTACCATTGGATGTCAATGGCATGGTAGAAAGCACTACTATGGCATTAGGCACCATGTAGCTGGGGAGCTTTTGCAGTAGGAAGTCACGTAGTTCCTGGTATGTGGGTGGGACTTGAATCGGGACAATATAAGCTACTAGACGCTTATCGCCTGGAATATCTTCTCGCGCCACGACCACTGTTTCTTGTACTGCTGGGTGCAAAGCGAGCGCTGTCTCAATTTCGCCTAATTCGATGCGGAAGCCGCGAATCTTGACCTGATTGTCAATTCTCCCGAGGTATTCGATATTACCATCTGGCAAATAACGAGCTAAGTCTCCGGTTTTGTAAAGGCGCGAACTCGGTTGATTGCTAAAGGGGTTGGAAATAAATTTCTCTTGTGTCAAATCAGGACGGTTGAGGTAGCCCCGTGCCAGACCTGCGCCACCTATGTACAGCTCGCCAGGTACACCAATGGGAACTGGTTGGAGATGGTGGTCGAAGATATAAACTATATAATTTTGTACCGCAGTGCCAATTGGTGTGCGCCTGTCCTCATCAGTTACGTCGCAGAAGTTATAAAAGGTTGCACATATGGTAGTTTCGGTCGGTCCATAACCATTCACAATGCGAATTGCTGGGGACATGTGAAGAAAGCGTTGGAGAATACCCTGTTTGATAGGTTCAACGCCTACTAATATTCGGTTGAGCGTAATCGAGTTACTCTGCTTTTCAAGCTCAGTAGCAACATCAGACAGTAGAGCAGGAGGTATGTACGTGGTAGTAACGTGGTGGTTAATCAAGTAACTGGCAAAATTTTCGGGATTAGCAAAGATTTCTGGCAGGAGAATGTGGAGAGTTCCGCCAAAACAAAGATTGGAGAAAATTTCCCATACAGAAAGGTCAAAACTGTACGGGCACACAAAGGTACTGATAAGTGGTTCAACTCGGGTTGCAACTTGCTCGAATCCATGTAGCAGTGCCAGAACATTACGATGGTTGATCGTCACTCCCTTTGGCTTGCCTGTAGACCCCGAAGTATAAATTACATAAGCTAGGTTCTCGGCTGCTACACCGCTGCGAGGATTCTCTTTGCTCCCCTGCGCGATATCCTGCCAGTTGGAATCTAGACAAACCACTTGCGCCCCGTAGGAAGGCAACTCATCAAGCAACCGCTCCTGGGTTAGCACCACTGGTATTTGGGCATCCGACAACATGAATGCCAACCGCTCACACGGATACGCTGGGTCAAGCGGCATATAAGCGCCACCCGCCTTGAGAATACCCAGAAGTCCTACAATCATTTCTAGGGAACGCTCTACACAAATCCCCACTAAAACTTCTGGCCCCACGCCTAGAGTTTTCAAGTGATGTGCCAGACAGTTCGCCCGTTGGTTAAGCTCTCGGTAGGTCAGTTGTTCCTCTTCAAAGACTACCGCAATAGCATCAGGATGGAGCTCCACTTGTTCCTCAAACAACTGATGGATACACTTATCTTGAGGGTACTCTGAAGCCGTATCATTCCACTCCACTAATAACTGCTGCTTCTCGAAAGGAGTCAGCAGTGACAATTCACCAACGCGCCCACTTGGATAATTCACAATTCCCGACAACAAGGTCTGCAAATGCCCCAGCATCCGGCTGACTGTATCATCATCAAATCGGCTCGTATCGTAGCTAATTTGAATAGACAACTCCCTACCCGGAACAACGGCAACATTCATTGGATAATTCGTTCTTTCAAAACCTCGAACATTGGAAATTTTTACACTCCCCTGAGCTTCTAATAAAGAAGCATCTACCGGATAATTTTCCAACACCACAATGCTATTGAACAAAGGCGAGTTCCTGGGAACCTCACTAACCCCTTGAATGTCTACTAACGGACTGTAAGAATACTGCTCTCGCTCAACTTGAGAAACCTGCAATTGTTTGAGCCAAGACAACAACTCAGTTTCCGGAGATATCTGCACTCGCACAGGCAAGGTATTAATAAACAGCCCTACCATCGATTCCACCCCCAACAAAGCTGGAGGGCGTCCCGATACAGTCGCTCCAAATACTACATCTGATTCTCCACTGTAGCGACTGAGCAACAAAGCCCAAGCTCCCTGCACCAAAGTGTTCAAAGTCAGATGATTTTGCCGAGCAAATTCTTTCAATGCATCTGTGAGCGTGGCTGACAATTGGATATCCCGCTTATCATAGATATCCTTTTGCTCAGATAAATTTCCTACTGGTTTATCTACCCCAAAAGGAGTAGGAGCCGTAAAACCTGCAAGTGTTGAGCGCCAGAACTCTTGAGCCGCTTCACGGTCTTGCTGTCGCCGCCAAGTAATATAATGAAGGTAAGGAGGTGGGGCATCTAAATATAAATTCTCACCTCGATTGATTGCTTCATAAAAAGCCCAGACTTGTTTGAGAACAATCGGCCAACACCAACCATCCATCAGTAGGTGATGATGGCTCCAAACAAATTGATAAGTATTATCAGCTACCTGAATCAGGGTACAACACATTAAGGGAGCTTTGTCAAGTTCAAAACCCCGCTCTCGTTGGGTTTGTAAGAAAGCTGACAAACGTTCTTCTTGTTCCCCTGAAGATAGAGAACGCCAGTCATAATTAGTCCAAGGCAAATTGACGGACCTGCATACAACCTGAAGCGGATATTGGCGATTTTTCCAAATAAATAAAGTCCGCAAAACTGGGTGAAGTTCTACTACTCGACGCCAAGCTTGTTCAAAAGCCCAAACCTGAAGATTTCCGCTCAAGGTGAAAACAAACTGCTCAAAGTATACTCCCGAGTCGGGAGCATACAGAGTATGAAAGAGCATCCCCTCTTGCATGGGGGATAAGGGGTAGATAGATTCGATCTGAGTTTTAGGTGTTAACGACTCTACTAACTCGTCAAGTTCGGCTTGAGTTAAGTCAGCATCAGGAAAATCTGTTGGTGTATATCCTCCTGCCTCTGGCGACAAGCAGTGGTCAATAATCGCCGTTAATGATTCTATGAAACTATTAGCTAAACGTTCAACTGTGGCTCTCGTATGAAGTTTCGTGTTGTAAGCCCAACTGAGTTGAAGTTTGCCATCCGCAACAAGTCCATTTATCTGGAGCAAGTGAGAGCAATTTCCTTTTAAACTAACTGGAGAGCCACTCGACTCTTGAGCTAATCCTAATATCGGAAAGGCTGACAACATTTGGTCGAATTGACCGAGATAGTTAAAACTTACCTGGGCTTGGGGAAGTTGTTGTAGTTGGTGGCGTGTGGTTTCATCTTCACCCAGATAGCGAATTATCCCATAACCTATCCCGCGTTGAGGAATCCGACGCAGTTGTTCTTTGATGAATTTGAGTGATTTTCCTGGAAACTCCGCTTGTTCTAACTTTAATAAAACTGGGAATATACTGGTAAACCAACCTACCGTTCTCGACAAGTTGACATCGGGAAATAATTCTTCTCGTCCGTGTCCTTCTAAGTCAATGAGCAGGGAAGTTTGTCCTGTCCACTGGGCGAAACTTTGTACTAAAGCACTCAAGAGGGCATCATTAATTTGGGTGTTGTAGGCTTTAGGAACTTCTTTGAGTAGGGCGGTGGTTTGTTCTGTACTTAGGAAGACTGATACTTCGGCTGTATCGGTAATTTGATTAAATGCTGTGAAGGCAGGATAGTCTACTGGTAGAGGTGCAATGTCACAGTCCAATTGAGTCAGCCAGTAGTCGAGGACTGCTGTTGCTGTTTGAGTTTGTGCATATTGGGTTAGTCGGACTGCCCAATCTTGGAAGGAAGTGGTTTTCGCGGGTAATTGAATGGTTTCTCCCCGACCCAGTTGTTGGTAGGCTGTGATTAAATCTTCTAGTAAAATCCGCCAGGATACGCCATCGACGGCTAAGTGATGGATGATAATTAATAAACGATTGGGTTGGTGAGAGCCTAGATGAAATAAAGTGGCGCGGATAATTGGGCCATCACAGAGGTTTAGACTGGCTTGTAGTTGGTTAGCCGTGGTTTCAAGAGCGGCAATTTGTTCAGTTGGGGCGATTTGGGATAAATCAATTATGCTAAAAATTTCGCTGTCAAGAGTAGAGGCGTTAACAAGTTGCCAAGTGTCCCCTTTGGGGATTAACCGCAGACGTAAGGCATCGTGATGGTGCAGCAGGTGTTGGAGGACTTGCTGTAAGAGTTCTGGTTTTAAGTCTGGGGATATTTCAAATAGGAATGATTGGTTGAAGTGGTGAGGTTCCGGTAAGTTTTGTTCGACAAACCGCTGTTGGATGGGGGTTAAGGGTACGAGGCCCGTGACTAAGCCTTGTTCAGCTTTAATTTCTGTAGTGGGGGTGACAATTTGGGCTAATTCGGCAATGGTTTGGTGTTGAAATAAGTCTTTGACTGTGAGGTGGAGATTGGCTTGATGAGTACGGGCGATAATTTGAATACTGATGATGGAGTCGCCACCTAATTCAAAGAAGTTGTCGTGGATGCCTACAAGTTTTAGTCCTAAGACATCCTTCCAAATACCTGCCAAAATCTCTTCATTTGAAGTCCGAGGTAAAACAAGCCTATCTGAATCATTACTTGCAGGAGGTATTGGTAGCGCTTTTCGGTCTACTTTGCCGTTGGGGGTTAGTGGCAGGGCATCTAAAATCACGAACGCTCCTGGTATCATGTAATCGGGCAGTATTTGCTTGAGGAAACCGCGCAACTCACGAAGGGTGGGGGCGTTAGACCCTTTAGAGACAATGTAGGCAGCTAAGTATTTGCGACCTGGAATGTCTTCTCGCGCCACGACCACAGTTTCTTGTACTGAGAAGTGAGAGGCTAGCGCTGCCTCAATTTCCCCTAATTCGATGCGGAAGCCGCGAATCTTCACTTGATGGTCGATGCGACCTAAAAACTCGATGTTACCGTCCGGTAGGTAACGGGCTTTATCGCCAGTTTTGTAGAGGCGCGAACCCGGTTGATTGTTGAAGGGGTTAGGGATAAATTTTTCCGATGTCAAATCGGGACGGTTGAGGTATCCCCGTGCCAGAGCATGACCACCGATGTATAGTTCGCCAGCAACTCCTACACCAACAGGTTGGAGATGGCGGTCTAGAATGTAGATTTGCGTATTAGCGATCGGACGACCGATGACTGGCTTAGAGCCTGCCATTTTTACCAAGCAAACCGTGGCATCTACAGTACATTCTGTCGGACCGTAAACATTGTAGAAATTAATGTTCTCCGACGTTCGCAGTGCCAGCCAAGTTGATGAATCGATCTTTTCTCCTCCAACCAGCACAGCTTTTGGTGCTGACTGGGATGCCAGCATTCCTGCTGCAATCAGCACTTCTAGCTGCGACGGCGTACAGTCAAATACATCAATTTTGTGCTTTTGCAGGAAAGATAACAAGGCATTCCCATCAAATCTAACTGCTTGGGGTACGATTTCAAGGGTGTGACCATAAAGGAGCTGGATAATCTGTTTTACAGAAGTGTCAAATGATAAAGACCCATTGACACTAACTCGAAGTTGAGAATCCTGGTAATGGGCATAAATAGCTTGATGAAGACCTGTAGCAAGATTTAAAACGGAGCGATGCTCAATTGTGATTCCTTTTGGCTTGCCTGTTGAGCCGGAAGTGTAGATGACATAAGCTAAGTTGTGAGCTTGCACATTACTGAGTGGATTTTCTTCACTCATCTGTTCAATTACATCCCAGTCAGTATCCAAGCAAACCACAGGCGCTGTATGTTCGGGCAATTGGGCTACCAACTTTTCGGTCGTTAACACCACTGATACTTGTGAATCTAACAACATGTGGGATAAACGGTCTTTGGGGTACGCTGGGTCTAAGGGCACATAAGCAGCACCAGCTTTGAAGATGCCAAACAATCCCACTATCATCTCTAGGGAGCGCTCTACACAAATCCCCACTAAAACTTCTGGTTCTACGCCCAGAGTTTGCAAGTAGTGTGCTATTTTGTTCGCTCGTTGGTTCAGTTGGAGGTAGGTCCACTGTTTATCTTCAAAAACCACTGCGATCGCATCGGGCGTAAGCTCCACCTGTTGTTCAAACAACTGATGGATACACTTATCCCCAGGGTATTCTGTTGTAGTATTGTTCCACTCAAAGAGCAGTTGATGTCGCTCGACTTGTGTCAGCAGGGGCAATTCTGAAATCGTCTGATTAGGATTGGCTGCGATCGCCTCCAATAGCGTCTGAAAATGTCGGCTCATTCGAGCGATCGTGACCTCATCAAACAGGTCGCTATTGTATTCCCATACTCCTACCAATCCATCAGCCGTATTCTCCATTGATAGGGTCAAATCAAACTTACTCGTGCCGATTTCTACTGAGTACGAACTGATAGTTAAATTAGGCAGAGCCATTGAAGGCATAGGAGCATTCTGGAGGGCAAACATCACCTGAAATAGCGGCGTATAGCTCAAGGAACGTTCGGGTTGCAATGCCTCTACCAACTGCTCGAAAGGCAGGTCTTGATGCGTGTAAGCGCCGAGTGCCACTTCCCTGACTCTGCCGAGTAACTCCTCAAAACTGGGGTTGTCGCCGAGGTAGGTACGCAGCACTAAAGTATTGACAAAAAAACCAATTAACCCTTCAATTTCCTGTCGGTGGCGACTGGCTACAGGTGTACCCACTACGATGTCATCAGAACTTGTTATTCGGGAAAGCAACGTTACAAACGCTGCATATAACGTCATAAACAGAGTGACTCCCGTTCGCTTACTCAAAGTAGATACTTTCCCGCTCAATTCAAGGGAAAGGGCTGTATAGTGATATCCTCCCCGGTAGGTTTGCTCAGTCGCTCGCGGTCGGTCTGTTGGCAATTCTAATAAAGCTGGAGCGTTCTTAAGTTGTTGCTTCCAGTAGTCAAGCTGAGCTTCCAGTATTTCTCCTTGTAACCACTGGCGCATCCATAGGGCAAAGTCGGCATATTGTACTGGCAACGAGGGTAAAACAGGAGTAACGCCTGTGCAGAAGGCTTTGTAAAGTTCTGTTAATTCATGAGTGAATACGCCCAGCGACCAACCATCTGAAATAATGTGGTGCATGGTGAATAACAAGACGTATTCTGTTTCACCTAGATGTAGCACCATACTTCTGAGCAAAGGCTCTCGCTCCAGGTTAAAAGGTCGATTCGCTTCAACTAGAGCCAATCGTTGCGCCTCAATTTCTCGATCGCTTTCTCGAATGTGCAACAAGTTCACCACTTGTAGTTGACAATTGAGAGTGGCGGCGATAAGAGCAACGGGTTGACCTTCTTGTATGGTGAAGTTGGTGCGTAAGGCTTCATGCCGCCTGATAATTTCGTTGATGCTGCCCTGTAGCGCCTCTATATTGAGTTGACCGCTTAAACGCCAAGCAAATGGGATGTTGTAAAAGGCACTGTTTGGCTGTAACTGGTCGAGGAACCACAACCTCGCTTGAGTGAAGGATAATGGAATGGACTCTGACCTGGGAATTGGTACAAGAGGCTCTGCTTCTTGTGATTGTCCGTTAGAGAGCGCATTCTCAACTATCAAGGCGAATTCGGCAATGGTGGGTGCTTCAAACAAACTGCGTAGCGGTAATTCGATGGCAAAGGTATCGCGCACTCTCGAAATGACTTGAGTGGCTAATAAGGAATGTCCGCCTAGTTCAAAGAAATTGTGGTGAACGCCCACCAGTTCAATCGAGAGGACAGAAGCCCAAATGCTGGCTAGCATTTCCTCAATCGGAGTGCGAGGGGCGACAAAAGACGCTTCCAGTTCGAGATGCAACTCGGGTGCTCTTAGGGCGCGACGATCTACTTTACCATTGGGTGTTAGTGGTAAGGCATCCAGCATCACGAACGCTCCAGGTATCATGTAATCGGGCAGTTTCTCAGAGAGAAAACCGTGCAGGTTCCCCGTGCTGATCGCCTCCGATTGGTTAGGAACAATATAAGCTGCCAGATATTTGCGGTTTGGAACATCTTCTCGCGCCACCACCACAGTTTCTCGCACGGCTGGGTGCTGCGCGATCGCTGCCTCAATCTCGCCTAGTTCGATGCGGAAGCCGCGAATCTTAACCTGATTGTCTATGCGCCCTAAAAACTCGATACTACCGTCGCGATTGTACCGGACTAAGTCGCCAGTTTTGTAAAGACGTGCAGATGCTTCATTGGTAAAGGGATTGGGGATGAATTTCTCTGCTGTTACTTCTTTTCGACCTAGATAACCGCGAGCCAAGCCAGTTCCACCAATGTGCAATTCCCCTGGAACACCGATTGGGGCAGGTTGGAGGTGACCGTCCAGAACATACGTAGTAACATTCCCGATGGGGGTTCCGATGGGTACACAAGAAGCAGCAGGATTATTGGCTATGAACTCGGATAAGTCATAGTAAGTAGCCACGGCTGTTGCTTCCGTCGGTCCATAGCCATTGAGCAATTGTGGAGGATTCGCCAATCCCTTCACGCAACGTTGCCACAGCTTTAAGGTTTTTGGCAATACGGCTTCTCCCCCAACATCCACCACCCGCAAAGATTCTGGGAGTATCTGTTGTGCTGCTGCCAGTTCTACCATCACCTGATGCCAGTGAGATGTCATCCAAGCAATCATTGTCACTTCCCACTCGCGGCATCGTTGCACAAATCTACTGCCAGACACGAGCATCTCATCTGTCCGTAGAACTAGTGTTCCGCCTGCACTCAGGCAAGGGAAGATTTCCATAACCGCTGCATCAAAGGCAATGGAAGCAAACTGGAGAACACGGTCTGACTGTGTAATCTTATATACCGCTTTTGCCGATGAGGTAAAATTGACAACAGACCGATGCTCAATCATCACCCCTTTTGGCTTTCCTGTAGACCCAGAAGTATAAATTACATAAGCCAAGTTACTGGCTTTAACCGACTTGAGTGGATTTTCTTCACAACGATCGCCGATATTGGGCCAGTCGCTATCCAAATAGATTACCCGTGCTGTAGTCACAGGTAATGAGGAAGCCAATTTTTCCTGAGTTAGCAGCACCGATACCCCAGAATCACTCAACATATAAGCCAATCGCTCACTAGGATAGGCTGGGTCTAGGGGCACATAAGCACCACCCGCTTTGAGAATTCCCAGTAATCCTACTATCATCAAGAGCGATCGCTCTACACAAATCCCTACCAGTACCTCTGGTCTCACTCCCAGCGATTGCAAGTAATGCGCCAATTGATTAGCACGGCAATTTAGCTCCCGATAGGTCAAATGCTCATCTTCAAGCATCACTGCTACCGTATCTGGAGTTAGTTCCACCTGCTCTTCAAACAACTGATGGATACACTTATCCTGCACATACTCTACTTTGGTATTGTTCCACTCCACCAAGATTTTGTGATGCTCCTGCTCAGATAACAGAGGCAGATAGGCAATGCGCTGGGCAGGCTCGGTGACAATACCTTGCAAGAATATAGTAAACTGGTCTTGCATTCTGGCAATACTGTCACCATCCAACGCCTCAGTGTTATAGAACCAAACGCATTCCTTTCCATCTAACGGGATAACTAGACTCAACTCATTCCCAGACCCGGCTTGGTAGTCATCCAGCTTCTCTACTCGCTCTACAACCACCGGAAACATTTGCTCACAATCGGTTTGGGACAACGAATGAACAGCTGGATACCTAGCTACAACATCACGCGCATAAGTCAAGTGAAGTTTGGTTAACTCCACCTGTTTCCTAAAAGCTTCAAAAACTTCCTCAAAACTTTGCTCGTACTCTATATCTACGCGACAAGGAACGTGGGATGCAAAAAGGCTTTCCAGTCCTACCATCTCCTGGTGTAACTTTATATCTCTAAATCCGATATCAAAACATCTAGTTCCTCCGATACGAGCCAGATAAGCGACAAAAGCAGCTTCGAGAAAGTCGCCTTGATTCCATGCTGGATGGCGTTTTTCTAAGAAAGTAGTGACTTTATGTAAGACGGGCATCTTTACACTTGCGTAGTGCTTCGACTTTAAGTGGGATGCTGTTCTCTGTGCATAGGGAATCGTGATGGGCTGTAACGTCGTCAGTCTCTTTACCCAAAAAGCTTCGTGCTTAGCGATTAACGCATCAAACCTCTCAATGCGCCTCACCATATCTGGCTCTATGTCTTTAAACCGATACCCAACTTGCAGTCCAAATCTCGCGACTACATCAGGAATCGATAGCTCTTGACCATCGCTAGTTAGTACTTGGTGCAGCGCAACGGAGTAATTTGCTGTAGAAACTTTAAGAAAACTAGGTTCAATGGCTGTTACCGTTCCCGGAGGAAATTTAGGTTGGTCGTCCAACACTTCGAGCTTAGAAACTATGAGCGAGCTGCTCCCTATGACCAACTTTGCCAAACCTAATGAATTGGGGTAGGGTCCAAAGTTTAAAGCTCTAACGAAGGCATCTATATCATGGGCACAACGATTGAATGAGAACACGCCTCCAGCGCGAGGTCTTTTGTAACGCGGAAAATAAGTTCGCTCATCTAGGTTTTGCTTGCTCACCAAGACTTGACCACTTGAGAGTTCGTCAATTAACTGAGCAAATGAACAAATGGCAGCTTCATAGCACTTCCCATTGAGGGTAAAAGCGGTCTCGTCTGAGGCAATATCGATGGAAACCTGCTTCAGGATATCGCCAGAGTCAACCAGATTGGTCATTACGTGCCAGGTAATTCCATGAGTCTTCTCCCGATGCATCAAAGCCCAAGAGGTAGCATTTACTCCCGCATATTTTGGTAGGAGGGCGTCATGGTAGTTAATGGCTTCCTTGCGCGGCAACTCCAAAATTTCTTTGGGTAAGAGGAAGTCGTTGACAATACTGAACAGGTAATCAAAAGGCTGCTGACTTAAAAATGCTACGAGATTATCTGTTGGCTGGATATGAGGTATCTCTTTTGCCTTTGCCCATTGACTTACCAATGCATCAAAGGAGATACTACCTTTAACCTGATGGCCCCGCTCTAAAAGTAGCTCAGCACATTGAATAGGTAAAGTCCCCTCTCCAATCAGAAAGCAAGTAAATTGATTTTTAATATCCATGTTGGGTAGTCCTCTATAAGTAATGATGCAATTTCATGTCAACTGCTTTCTGTTAAGAGATGGAAGAAAAACCATTACTTGTTTAGCACTACCCCATTAAAAAACGGGTCGCTAAGTGGAATTAGACTTCAGAGTTTAAGGGCCTTCTCTCCAGAAATATTGGATGGTTTTTAAGATTGTTATGAACATTTTAGGAATTAACCTACCGACTGATTGAACGATTTGAACAGCGCACAGGGGTTCCTGTAATTCTCAATACCTCGTTTAATGATAGTGAGCCGATAGTCTGCTTTGCCGAACGTGCAGAAGATGTGGAGGAGGCTGTGCAGCACATTGCCCAGTTCTTGCAGGATATAGCGCACTAGGAATCCTCTGCCGATGCAGTCTTAGTTCACAAGTAATAAGCGTCAATTTTATCACCTGTTGTCTTTACATCTTTCACATACTGGCGTCTATTCACGCCCACTTAGCTTGAAAATAAGGCAGAGGGCAGTGGTTCGACAAGCTCACCAACCGGGCAGAAGGAAAAGAATTTTCATGCGTTCTGGTGTACGCCGTTCATGACGGATACTTACGCGATCGCATTTTAATTTACCTTTCAACTGATGCGATCGCGCTAGCTTGAGTAACAGATTGGGAAAACTTTTATGCCTTATAGTAAATTTACTCTCTCGTAAAGCTGTAGATGATTTTCAACTGACCATTGTGGAAGGCGATCGCTTTTTACCAGAGGTTCCCCCAGTCAATCCGACTTCTTTACTCAAAGATACGTTGAAAGAAACGCTGCCTTGGGCGATCGCAGTCAGTAGTGAAAAGGCGCGTTCTGAAGGTATTATCAATCCTGTCTTGTTAGAAGTCAAACGTCAGCTCAAGGGACAAATTAGTGTCTTTTCCGGTGAAGAATTCAATGTGCAGCCAGAGGTTGATTTGACGGGTTATGTGGATTTTCTGATTAGTCGCTCTCCAGAACAGTTGTTTATTAAAGCGCCTGCGGTGGTTTTGGTGGAAGCGAAGAAAGAAGACCTCAAACCAGGACTGGGACAATGTTTAGCGGAGATGGTGGCTTCCCAACGCTTTAATCAACAGAAGCAGCAGCCGATTTCCACGATTTACGGAACGGTGACAAGCGGTACGGTTTGGCGGTTTCTCCAACTGGAAGGGCAAACTGTGAGGATTGATTTGAATGATTATCCACTGCCACCAGTCGAGCAAATTTTGGGCTTTCTGGTTTGGATGGTGCAGAATGGCTGAGGATTGGGATTCGCAGTTGTTGGATGATGAAGTACAGAAAAGCTGCCTACCGACTTGGCTAAAATAATTAAACAGCACAAAGCAGGTGTAATTATCATGCAGGCTATTTTTTGGACTGTAGAAGAAGTTGCCCAAAGAGCTAAACAATTTTACGAAAATGGCATTCGTCAACAAGTAGAGTGTGATGATAACATTGGCAAGATGATTGTGATTGATGCGGAAACGGGCGAATACGGAATTGATAAAACTGGTGTAGAAACAGCATTAAAGTTAAAGCAGAAGAAACCAAATGCCAGATTATTTACGATGCGGATTGGTTATGATGTTGCTGTCAGCTTTGGGGGAGCTATCGAGCGTACTATCAAATGATTTACGGCAGATTGATTGACGGGAAAGCCGTAGTGCCAGTAATTTTTCGTTTACCGACACAACCTGATTTTTCTATCGATTTTATTATCGATACTAGATTCAACAACCATCTTACCTTACCACCGCAGGCAGTCAGTGCGATGAATCTGCCGTTGTATTCCACTACGCTTGCCAGATTAGCCGATGGTAGGGAGGCGTTATTATCTATACATTTAGCAACAATTGTTTGGGACAATCGAGAAAAAGTAGTCCCTATTTTAGCATCTGGTTATAAACCTTTATTGGAAACGGTTTGACTATAGAATAAATGCCGAGCCTTTTTTCATCTGGTTCTCTCAAGTCAAATCAAGGATTGTGAAGGCTCGGTATTTCAAATATTCTTTAACCGCAGTGATGAAAGAGGGATAGTTAGTCCAAATCTACACAGCTACTAGCTGTTGATTTTTTAGGAATATTTTGATATCCTCACTTTTCTTTTTTGTATATTCTTCTGCTGCCTCGATCAGTAGGTCAATATTTTCGTCGCTAGCATCATCCATTGCTTCGCTAATTTTTTGGTCAATGAATTGGTTTTTTCGCTCGTCTTCAGGCAGTAGTGGGCGAGGTGATAAAGGATTTTGTATTTCACCAAATGCCTCGTTTATGCTAAATTGAAGCCGTAAGTATCCCTGAGAATTAACTGAGTTAATAATCTGTTGACACGTATCAGTAGCTAGCTGAATTTGACCTCCCATAAAGACATCTGGAATTTTTTCTCCCCAGAATATTTTACCCCAGTTTTTCATCCATTTATATTTAATAGGGTGGGTCGTTCTGCCCGTTCCAATAGACAGAATAGAAATGTCTTCCAAGCATTTATTTTTTACTTGCATAACATGACCCAGTGCTGCTAGAGCAGGGCAGTTAGCACTCACGCCACCATCAACGTGTGGAAAGCTCCACTCTTTTTTTTCTGAGTCATTAGGATCTGTCCATGAATGTAATTTTCATTTCTACTTGAGCTTTTCTTTGGGCGTCTAAATCACTGTATTTTAAGTCTCCCATTTTGATTCCAATTTCAAATCCATCTCCCTTTACGCTAGGGTCAAAATCTGGACTGAGATCTCCTATCGTTCCCTTCAGTTGTATTAAGGTATCTCTCTTCCCCGAGGATGATAGCTGTATTATTAAGTACGATCTTTGAGCAGGGCTAAATCCGCTGGATTTTATCTCTGTATACTTCGTGACCTCTTGCGCACTTTCTATATCAAACGTATGCCCCAAATCATTCGGATACCAGTTATCATGCTCTACGTGGGAAACTGTTATCTTATTGCTTGTCTCATTCTTTATAGAGACGTGCCATCCTAATCCCATGACTTTCTCTTCTCTTTTATCGGTTTACTTATATTAGACGTTTTCTTCTCTAAATTATGACATTAAAAACCTTTTTCCTCCTTTTTCTCTCAAATCCCATCCTATAATTCTTCCTAGCTCTCCCGTCCTTGTGGGAGAAAACTACCTAGTAAAGCCTATTTAAATAAATTATGTCTATTCGCCAAAAGAGGGCAACAGATGAGAAAATGAGTATCAATATTACTGTCATAAAATTGGTAATTATCCCTCATAAACTGCGTATACCAGGACATAGGAAAATCTATTTTCAAGTCAGGTATTCAAATTTAATTGCACATTTTTATAGACTGAAAACCTTGTTTTACTGTACTATGGCTGTGTAATTAATTCTGCACATGTATTTGTAAGGATTGAAAATAGGGAAAACGATATAAAGGAGGAGAGCGGGACGCTCGCATAAATTCTCCCGCAACTTTCCCTAGCACAATCAAACAGGAATTCCCCATACTTCTAGTTTCTTCATCAAATTGTGCTAACGCCGAAATCGTTGCAAGCAGGCTTTCATGCAGCACTGCCTCAACGCACCGATAATAATCTCTTTTTACTTCTAACTTCCCCTCTGAAGTCACTGCAACACAATCCCACTCAAATTGGTCCACATTATGCTCTGCCTTGATCGCTTCCTCCTCCCCAACACTCTCCACTTCCTCCACTGCACCTGCAAGTACCGTCTCCCCTGCATCCGCTTCAAATCCCCCATTCCCCTGGGACATTTCCCCTATTTCCGACTCCATTGCAGTCGGTGGAACAGATTTATCCCTATCCGTTCCCTCCTCCTCGATAAAATATTCCCTCAACTCCATAAGCAAAATCTTCCGCGCCTGGGAAATCCGCTTGCAGACATTCTGATAGGAAATATCTTGTTGTTCAGCAATCTCTGGATAAGAAAGTTCTTGATAAAAGTGCAGAATAAACGTCTCGCGCAGCCTTGTCGGTAAGTTATCAATAGCGCGACGAATCACAATCCTTCTCTCGCCAGTCTCCACTGCACTTTCTGGGGTATTCTCAACAGCAACCAGTCCTTGCTCTTCACTCCTTGCGTAACCTTCTATATCCTCAACTCGATTCGCCCCCCGACTGCGTTTTCGATGAATATCCACGCAAAGATTGCGAGTCAGCGTCGTCAGCCAAGCCTTAAAATTAACAATTTCCCCCGCATACTTTTGCACCTTCTCCCAAGCTTTCAGCATTGCCCGACTGAGCGCATCTTCAGCATCCGTTAGATTTCCACCCATCCACTTGACGCAGCAACGGTGAAGATAATCTTGATGCTGCTGCCATTGCTGCCAAAACCCATTCTCTAATTCTTCTGAACTTCCCCGCAGGTAAGACGCACTAACTGTTTGAGAATTTGACATAAATCTTGAACTGGTAGTGAACCCAATCGATGCAAAAAAAACTCAAAGAAAACCGTCCACTCATCGTACCCAATCGCATCATGATGCCAGCAGAAACCGCGCAAGCGTGCAGAAAATATCGCCTGAGCAACATCGACTCGACAGACACTATTGCCTGTCCTAAAATAGGAATCTGTTTGTAATCGGATACTCCCCCACACTTACCTCAAAAAGTCAGCGCGATCGCACTTCCACCCACTAGCCTAGAGGAGAGTATACTACTCACTTTTGGGGCAGCACTTAACACTAGTGGAGCCGTCAGTCCAACGCCAGGGAGTTGAATAACGCTTGAATTGCTGAACGGTTGTCGGCTAATTATTTAGCCTCGTTTAGGGGTGAGGCAATTGCCCAAAATAGTGTTCCACCACCCAGTTCTACCCGACCTGCGATATCTTTGAAAGGGTTGTCTAGATATTGGCTCATCACAGACCTCCAATACGTGAGTTAAGGTTTGGGGTTCTTTCGGTCTATCTATAAGACGTTTCTTGTTGGCAATTTGGGAATTTTTTGAGTTAGAAGCGTTTTTTTAACTAATTTCCCCTCATAAAACCAGCATCAAGTACGAGTGCTCTTTCGCACTCTCCCAATTGCATCCCAAGACCAGCAAAAATCACGAAAGCGTGCAGAAAATATTGCCTGAAAACCATGAACTCGACAGACGGGATGCCTGTCCTACAAAAGGAATAAATTGGAAATGAGATAATCCCTTACTCTAGCTTCAATTGGTCTGCGCTCCCACGCTTCCACCCACCAGGGATAAAGAAGGTGAATCAAAAGCTTGTAGGATGCACATGAATTCAGCTTTCAAGGGAAAAGATTATAAACAAGACAAAGCCTTGTTTATAGACTTTTGCTCTCCTCAGCAACTGTCACTCCCTCAAGAGAAAGTGTGTTTGAGTATGGGATGTAATATTAAAGTCGAATTATCAATAGGTAACGTTTGTAATCAGCTTAGCCTCTACCCTAGGGGGGATGTCAAGAGTAATGCGCTGGAAATTGGGAACTTTTCAGTTTAGCCTTCGTCTTACAACCCTCCAGCCAAGACGCTACCTAGACTCTAGAGAGTACGAGAGGAACATAAACTGTTCGTAAAGGTTTATGAAGGAATCAATTTTAGACTTGGGGAGTTGCAGGCTGTATCCAGAAGTGACGTTTCAAGCGCTCGCTTCATCATGAGTGCTATGGGGGAGCGTGGATAAACTCCACATGTGACAGTCCAAGGGCGGACTGTGGTAACTAAGTATTATTACTCAGCTTTCTCGGAAACTGAAGTATTTGCGATCGCTCTCTGGTTTACGGCATCGTAGACATTTGACCGACAATTGAAAAGGTACCCTTCGTGACAAGTTAAAGCAGAGTGATTTTTGTCAATGAGAGAATATACTTAATTTCTCTCTTGTCAAGAATGATAATCAAAGACAGAGGGGAGGGGGTAGAGGGAGAGAGCCGGCTGTTTCTTAGGTCAGACTCGTCAAGTGAATGTCTTGTAAACGGTCGTTTATAGGACACTCTGGCTTGCTCTGTTGCACCATCCTCAAATGCCCGTTTTTGGTGTCTCTTAACTCGTCTCTTAATCCGTGTCTCGTGATACTCTAGAGTTAATGAGTTGCGAGACATTTTCCCCTTTGAAGATAGGATACGCCCGTGTCAGTCGCGACGAGCAAACGTTGGATTTGCAAACGGATGCCCTAAAAGCTGCCAACTGCTCACGCATTTATACAGACAAGGCCAGTGGAGCTCTCGCATCGCGTCCTGGTCTTGACAAAGCCCTGGAACAACTCCGTCCCGGAGATACCCTGGTCGTGTGGCGACTCGACCGTTTGGGACGTTCCCTCAAGCATTTGATAGAAGTCGTGGAAGACCTCAACGCCCAAGGAATTGGCTTTGCCAGTCTGACCGAGAGCATCGATACTACCACCAGCAACGGAAAGCTAATCTTTCACATCTTCTGTTCTCTAGCCGAGTTTGAGCGTAACATCATTCGCGAGAGAACGATGGCGGGATTAGCAGCGCGTCGAGCAAGGGGGAGGAAGGGTGGTAGGAAGCAGGCTATAGCCCAAAAGAAGATTGCGACAGCCCAACATCTGGCAGACACCTCGACAGATTCCATCGCCGATATTTGTAAGTCTTTAGGGATTAGCCGCAGCACCTATTATCGACGTACTCGTTCCCAATAGTTGAGTTAGTCTTGACTGTCTGGATGAGAGTAGATGTCTCACGATCGCATAAAGGCACGCTCAACCCTCCTCTCCCCTTTCCAAAGTCCTCAACCAATCCGTTAAATCCTCTACATCCTCAAAATCTAACAGCGCCTCACTCAACTCTTCCAACTGCGCCACCTCTAATCCCCTCACTTGCGCCTCAACCTCCTCCTCAAGTTCCCCAACCTTACGCTGAAGCTGACGCCAGATAATTGAGATTAACCCGTGTTTCTCGTGGCGATCGAACCAATAAATTAAATCATTAATACTTGTAAACTCTAACAGCGCTTCACTCAACGCTTCTAATTGACTCTCTGACAACTCCCGAACTTTCGCCTCAACCTCCGGGTTAAGTTCCCCAACCTTACGCTTGAGTTGACGCATCACGATGGAGACTTCTCCCTCGCGTCTCCCTTGCTCAATCCCCGTTCGCATCCAACTGGTCACAATCTGCATAACTCGCTCCTGCTCCTCTGGCTCAATCCTACCAAGTTCCGACTGAAACGCTTGTTCCTCCGACTCTGTAAGGGTTAGATAGGTATCGATAAAACCTGAAATCAACTGCATCCTCGCTGGGTCTAACCGCAACGTCACCAACAACCGCAGGCATTGGGCTTTCACCTTGGGACGGTCAGAGGGCGCAATCTGCATCTTAGCCATCAAGGCACTCGCCACTGGATTCGCCTGTCCTAAATAGTCCCGCCAGTTGAGACGATTCAGTTGAATCACGCGATAGTTAAATTCCAGCACCTGAAAATCGGGGAACTCAACTCGAAACTGACTGGCGGCGGCCAGTTTGGGTTGGTCATAAGAAAACACCACCACTGGATAAATCGGCAAATCGTACTTCTCGGACAGCCGAGCAAAATAGCGAAACATTCGCTTGCCAAAGTTCGCTTGGGCTTTGGCTTGATTCTCTACATGGATGAGGAAACAAGATGGCTCACCTCGAAACTGAGCTTGCACGAGTAAATCGGCTTCATAACGCTCTCCCGCCGTGACATCGGTAAACACTTCCTTATCCAGAAATGTCAGCGACTCGGGTTCTAGATAAGCCATGACATCGGGCAGAAATAGCTCGATGAACTCCACAAAAAAGGTAGACAGGAGTTCTTTGAACAAGCGATCGTGGTCAATCATAAACCATACCCCAGCTCCTCCACAAATTCCAACATCTTACTCGCCCGAAAAAAATCGCTCTCCTATTTACCCAAAAGTATGCTGAATCGGGCGAAATCAGAATTTCTTGATATCAAATTCTCGCTAATAAATTCCTCATATTTTGAAAGGTTTGGCACTCAAAACCTACGTATCTACCATCATGACCAAGACATTGCATATTTTGTGAAAAAAGTTTCTTACTTTGACGGGTGACTCTCCGCAATTCTTCTAATTCGGCTCTTTCCTGGTTGGCAGTTGCCAACATCTCTTTTAATCTTTGATTTTCGTCTCTTAAAGCTTCTATTTCACCATCTTTATTCGAGCCTTGAACAGGGGGGAATGGCGGTAACCCATTTTCTTCTTCTTTCTTATTGCCTTTTAATTTTGTTAACAAATCATCAATCTTTCCCTGATACTTTAATATTTGGCTCAAGAGCCGCTTACCTTTCGGCCCCTCTCTCTCAAGCCAATCCCTTAAATCATAAATGTCATCCTTCATTGCCGGAAGGAAGCGGATTGTTGCACTTCTTCTACTTTCTTCTGGCAGTGGTTGAATTCCTGGCTTACGCCTCTCTGTTCCACCTGGGTTATTGTTAGCCATGTGTTTACATCTCCTGTAGATGTTTGCATTGTTGTTTACATCATTGTCAACATTGACAGCAACACGGGTTATAGTGCTTACTCTGACTGGGTTTAGACAGGCAAGAACAAAGAGAAAATCTCTGATAATTCAATGATACTTTGAAGCCAATGAAAAAAAGTATTAATTTCCTGACGCTGAGCAGCAAGACCTATTAGCAAGAACTGTTTAACTTTTTACGGCTATAAAGACAACGTTGATAGCTTTTTCACACCTCCTTCCCAAGTCCAACCACTTGGGCATTCTTCAATTGGCATGAAACTAATCCACTTGTCACCGCTTGGTGCAATGTAGGAATCAACAATCTTCGCTAGTGTTTTACCGCCCCAAGGAGGTGTGACCTCAATTTTTGTACCAATTAGTGGGTCATCATTTGGTTCAGTGTTTGATTTTGGCACCGAATCAATACTGATTATTTTCTTTGGCTTCTCTTCATCTGAGGGCAGCTCTAACTCGGTATTATTCGCTACCTCGATGCTCGGTTTTGACGACAGCGGTTGAGGGAAAGCGGCATCATCTGATACCACCTCCTCCTCCGTTGGCAGGGAAATAACCTCATCCTTCACAGGTTTCTCAGCGATCATCGTGGGTCGGTCAGGTCGCTTCAGAGCCAGGAACATTATTCCTGGTTTATCTGCTGTTATCGGCTTTTTTGGGGGTTTTGGCATCATTCACACCTCACGTTAGATTTAAGCTGATTTGCTCATATTCACTTCACAGCATCATATTCTTGAGATTTATTCCATTTTTTCGACAATCACGCCTCCAACAAATTTGTCATCTTCACCGACTTCAAGGTCAATCGTGTCATTCTCACCACATGCGAATTGGCAAATATTGCCAATCCTTTGAACAAAGGTACAACCCAATTCGCTGTCATTTTCTGATAAGTAGATGCTGTACTGCGCTGGTGAATACTCTAATTCCGCAGCCGTTTCAATCTCGTCAGTTTCCTGCGGCAGTGTCCATTGAGGTTCTTCCACCGCTTCTTCAATGAGTTCTACCTGTTCGGGTTGGACTTCCTCATCACCAACACTGTTTTCTGGCTGTGGTGTTGGCAGGCTTTGTAGATAGTTCAAAAAGTCAACCAGTTCTGGATCGGTCATCATTTGACGGGAACGCTTACCGTAAGTCCGAAGTAGATAGTCTTTACCTTGTTGGGGTGTCCAGCCTAATCGCTTTATTTCGATGTTGGTTCGAGCCATGATGTCGGAAAAGTCGATAGGTTGATTTTGTATAGATTTGCTACAGTTCTGAAGATGGTCTGAAGATGGCTGAAGATGGTCTGAAGATGTTGAAACCTTTATAGAGTCAACATTCTGAAGATGCTGAAGATGATGAAGAGGGGGTGACCCTTCTTTATAATCTTCAGTTTTTAACTCCGTTTCCTCAACTTCCAATTTCAACAGCAGACCACGAACATGATCGTGACCTTCTTCCGTTAGCGAACGCCATGCTGCTTCACTTAAATGTGAATACTGTTCCAGCAGCTCTCGTACCTCTTTGCCGCTTTCACACCGGAGCATTGCATTCGCTAGGTTCTTGGCAGATTCAGCAAAACAAGCTGGGCATTTACCACCACACCCACAAGACTCTTCGATTTTGAAATTAAAATTTTTCACTGAATCAGTCAAAACATCTTCAGCATCTTCAGCATCTTCAGAATGTTGACTCTGTAAAGGTTTCAACATCTTCAGACCATCTTCAGACAGCTTCAGACCATCTTCAGAACTGTAACATAGAGATACTTTTTCGCCGTCTGGGGGGGTCGGTGAAATCCAACCAACACCTACCAAGATATAGCGACCAGAACTATCCCGCTCCCGTCGTGCTTCTGGGAAAATCTTTAAGAGTCGTGTGAAAATCTGGTTCTTACCTTTAATTAGGCTGTCACCCCCAGCCGGGTTAGGACTCCAATTGTCTTTCGTAAATGTGCCAAGAGTCTGTACTTCTAAAGTGCCATTTTCGATGTACCAATTCCGCAAAGCGTTGTAAACTTCATCAGTACTCAGTTGACCACTACGCTTATAGCCAATACCGACTTCTTGACAAAAAGCATAGATGTGGTCGCTTTCTACCCGTAAATCTTCCCAAGCCTGTTCAGTTACATCGTAATTAACCCCCTCTTTCATCAATCGCTCAAGAGCATCTAAGCAGTAATACAAGTACCAAGGTAAAACTTCAGTGCGAACAAACTCAGGGTCGTAGAGGAAGCGAGGGTCAGCTTGCAGTTCACCAGGAGCGGGATTAGTTTTGTAGGTTTTGTTGAATTTTAGGATGGCAAATCGGTCAAGGATCGCTTGCATCGATCCTTGTAGTTTAGGCGGAAGATTATAGTTGAAGAGGTGTACACACTTGGGATGAAACTCATATTCATCTTTACCTTTTTTCTCACCTGATAGCGGGTCGCCAGTAATTGCGATCTTGAGAGATTGAATTTTGTCTAACAGGGCGTTGTCGCCGTTCTCTGAAGGCCAGTTCACCAGAGCACCATCTAATTTTTGAGCTGGGAATTTACGTCCTTGGTCGTACTGTAGAAAATCTGCAAATGAGACGGATACCATACCCCGACATCCAAACATCATTGAAGTTACATGGCGCAAAGTATCTTTACCGTTACTTCCTGTTCCATGTAGCAGCAAAGCTTTAATTCCACGCCCTTTGTATCGTCTTACCGTTGGCAAATCAAAGGCTGCACCAATGGTTTTTAGAAAAATGTCTCGTTGTGGTGCGTCTAAGCAGGAAAGTAAGCGATTACAGGGGTCTGGTAGGGTTATTGGTGAGATGTGATAAGTTGCCTGTGGTGCATATAAATAATAAAAACTTGGGTCATGAGGAACTAAAGTTTTTATTAGTGTTTTAGAATCCGGGTCGAAACTTAGTTGAAGAATTCCATCAATGCAATTAAGTCCTGGTGGATTAATTAGCTTAGGGTCAATGCCAAATTTTTGTTTTAACCAGCTCAACGCCATTGTTACGAAGCTAGGAGTGGCGTAGGGATAAGTTATTGTTTTTTCTTTGATGACTTCGTAAGTATCACAGTAATCGTGGATTTTCTTTGTAATTACTGCAATCGCCATTGGTTCATAATGAGTACCTGTCCATTTATGAAACTGGTTATGAACGTAGATGTAGTTATTGTCTTGAAATAATTCATCGTACACTTGTTGGCAGAAAGCTTTTTTGATTTCCTTTGTAATCTTTTCAGGAGGGTTGTCTTTAGAGGGTTTGCTTTTTGTTTCAATTACATCAATCGGTTCAAAATCAAGACTTTCAATTTGACTTATGGTTGCATTAGTTTTTTCTGCTTGCAATCGATAGTATTCATCTTTGCTGATTTCTCCTTCTTGAATTGATTTAGTGCTTTTTTCACTGCTGCTAGTATCATTAATATGCTGGGCATAATCAACAATTTCTTTATTAATAATGGACTTTAGTTCTGCTGGGCATGACTTATCAAAAACTTTCCAGTTGTAGTGCCTTACCTTTTGCCAACATGATTTATCTTTTCCGTTGTAAAATGATGCACATACACATGCGTCAGGATTAGCAACAGTTTTTAAAATTCTCGAAATTCGGTCATCGTCAATTCCTAAATTACGACCTGCTTGAAAAGCTAGATTTTCAACAGAACCATAGATAAAAACCTTGTTGTCAGCACACCAATTTATCCATCCATACCATTCTTTAATCGCCATTGTTAGCGATTCAGAACGATCATCGTGAATATTATTTCCAGCTAAAACATCCTTGCTTTTTCTTGAACAAATTTCTTCAAGAGAAATACTATCTGTGAATTTTTTAATTTGGCTGTAATTTACTTCGACTGTTCTTAGAATTGGATTATTTTGCTTTTTGGAGCTAGTTGGGTAAATACCAATTGCTTCAAGGTTTTTAACAACAGGAAGTTTTACGCGATTAACATTTTCGTAGAGATTCCCAGATACACCTACTGTTGGTGCAAGAACTGTAAATCGTCCTTTAAATAATGCTTCTCCGATTTTTTCGCCACCTTCCTCAATACAGAAATTAGTAAAACTAGGAGGTTCTTCAACACAAACACCAATTCGCCAACCACCGCTATGAGTTTTCTCGATGAAAGGTGCACCAAATTGTTCTTCGATCAACTCGGAACAATCTAGTGCTGCGTCCTCACATTCCTTGTCTGAATCAAAGTTTTTTACATCAAAATCAATCCATATAGCATTGTTCCAGCCCCCTAATGTGCCAACGCCATTTAGAGGATTAGCAAACCATTTGCTTAAATCTTCCTGGGTTGGTAACTTATCGTGATATTTGGAGTGAGTGACTAAGTGAGGAATTCCGGCCTTGTCTAGATAGCTAGGATTCTTACCCGTAAACCGAGGTTTGGGGTTCCCGTCTTTGTCTAACTCGACGGCTCCAGTCTTTTTGTTGATTAGTGGGTACTTGTCCGCTGGTTGGATCGGAGCAACCGGCAGTGCAGGGTAACCGTTCTCCGTAAGCCAATCAATGGTTTTCTGTCGCTGCTCTACAAATGCACCTTTACATGTGGTGGATCTGGTAGCTCCGTCGATTCCAGGTGATTGTATAGCGGAATCAGTGGTTTGGGTTCTTTCAATCGATGCAACCATAGCGGCCTCCTTGTGGTGAGTGGAGGTACGCTAGCCGCCTACTATCTAAAGCGCTTCAGCCATTTTGCCAGTCCTTAACGGAAAAAATATCTATAATTCTTGTCCGCCAAAAAATTCCATGCTTAGCTTATAAAGATAAAATGGAAAAGGACGTGCGAAAAAATAGCCAAAGCGCTGTTATAAGTTATAATTTAGACAAGAGGTCGTCGCCAAACTACACTCTTGTTTTTAAATTTAAACTTATCTGCTAGGCTCCTAGCGCACCTTGTAAGTTGATAACACCATCTTAACGTACTTTGCCAGCTTTTTTGTTGGTCTGAGTACCTAAAAATGCAGACAAGTACCCTTCCAAGAGTGAAGGGTATTTTTATGCCCAACCTCAGACATATATAATTTATATACGTTTTTTGAAAAAGAGCTGTATACCTTACTTGGCAAGACTTATATTTTCCTACACTTCGATTTTGTAGGAGAACCGATTCGACTAGTCGATACATTAATTTCACAAGATTTCGGGCTATTCTCTATATGTTTACTGGGTTTTTATCAAATGCGATTTGAAACCGCTCTTAAAAACCTAGTAAACATCATGCTTTTTAACTTTTTTTGCTAGAAATCTATAAAAACCCCTTTTGAAAACCTAGTAAACATCATGCTTTTTAGCTTTTTTTGCTAGAAATCCATAAAAACCGCTTAGCGGTGGGGGCAAAGGGGCAGCACTTAGCCTCCTACGGAAATCTCGCTATGTCGGACTCGCTACGCTTAACGCTGCATAGCCTTGGGTTTCATCTTTGACGTACCCGAAGTAGTTCCCTTGGGTTAGCGGGGACGGCGTGTTGAATTTCACAGTAGCGAACGCTAACCCCCGACCCCTGGAAGTCTTCAAGTAGCCAGTAATTCGAGACGAAAATAAACGGAACCCGTCTCCAGGAACGTCCTTCCTCATCCGTAACCCACCGTAGGCCGGGGTACTCGTATTCCACCAGGCGCTTATCTTTGCGTAACCGGTTATCGAGGGTGACGAGTACGTCATCCTCCCACAACGCTACGCAGTCCTTTCCGATCATGTCCTCTGGGGCTTTGTTGTTAGCCTTTAACGCGAAGGGGTTGGCGTAGAGAATCGTGTGGTCGTAGTGGCGGGTAAGGTAAACGGCTTTCTCTTGTTCGTCGGCCTCCTTACGGGAAACCTTCAACTCAGGCACCAAGACATCGGGGGGATTTAGCCCCAACATTTCTTGGATTACTTGTCGTGGGTTGGGTCTATCTGATGGGTTTGACGCCATTGCTAGCCAACTTTCGATGACGTAAGGCTCTTTACACCCGTCTAGGTAAATGAGGACTAACTCTCTACCCGCAGCGATCGCCCATTTGGCTAAATCAACGCCCAGTTTAATCAACGCTTCCACCACTAAGGGGGTACGGGTCTTTAAAATGACCTCTTTGGGGGTAAATTCTCGTTCGCACAAGCGTAAATAAAAATCAAGTGTTGCACCCATTGGTTATTTGGTTAGGTAATTGGTCACGTAGCTCACTTGGCTTCATCCTGAATACCCGTGCCAGTTTAATTAACTCGTCGTAAAAAATATCACCCCCTTCTTGGATATGGGTTATGCGTTCTGGCGGGATACCTGCCTTATCCCCCAGCACCTGTGGGTCCGCTGCGTTAATTTCCTCCTCTACCGTCATTAGGTCGGGTTCGGGTTCAGGGTTACCTAGCAATAATGTTAAGGATGCCCATACGAGACGGATAAGTTGAGGTTTAGATAGCCGAGGAAGCGCTTTAATGATTGCCCTTATATTTGGCGTCGCTTCTACGGTTGCGTTCTCATCATCAACGGTGACGCCTCGCCCCCAACGTTCAAGAATTTCGCTTAACGAAAACCCAGTGCGCTCGGAGCGTTCCTTTGCTAGTTGTTTACCCGTTTCCGTTAACGCGACGGTAATTTTCCCAGTCTTAGGTTCGCCCCACTCGGATTCAGGTTGTCCCTTTTGTGATCGGATTCCACGTTTTCCCATACCGCAAATTGTAAGACCATTACAGTTTTACGGGATACCCCTGATTTAAACGTAAGTAGAACGCCAGGAAAGCTAAAAGCCCTCCCGTAACTTTTTTGGGATTAGTCTTACGTATTATTTGACAGTTTTACGTAAGACCATTAACGTTAACTATAGCAGGGTTGAAACAAAAACGACTACGTTTCACCCCCGGATGAAACAAACCCCCTAACGCAGACGTGACGGGTCGTTAAGACTTCTTAGGGTATCTAGATGTGAAACATCTCCTTAGCACCCTGAAACGAAACGTGGGAGAGATGAAACATATCTAAATGCATTCACAAAGGAGAAACTCATGTGCTAAATTTCACGCCGATTTTCGTGTCTCGTGATTCTACGAATTCGTGGACTCTCACCGACCAAACTTTTACTCGTGAGGAAGCCGCTAAAAGGTTTGGGATATCAAGAACGACCCTTTGGCGCATTGAAAGTAAGATTGTCATTCCTGCAAAAATTTTGGATTATAGCCGCTACGTTAAAGCTCATCCCACCCAACTAGACTGGTACTGCATTTGGGTCTTAAGCAACGCTATCGGACATCTAAAAGGCGAAGGGTTTTACGTTAAAGCTTCTGAGGCAATGCGTCAGCAACAACTTCTTTATCTCAAACGCAACTTTGACGAAATTGTTAAAGATTTAGCAACCAAAAACGTAAGGAACAAAAGGAGAAACGTAGCATGATTAAGTCAGAACTAATGACAAAATATAACTACTCTGATTTAGACGTGTTCGACACTTTACTTCTCAATTTAGATATAGATCCCGATGCTTCCGAGTTAACCGATAACGAGTGCGAACGCATCCGCCAACACATTGCAGACATGGGGGCAGCCAAAGCACTATCTTCTGCCGATAACGCCAGCGCAGATATCGCCAACGCAGGACTTACCGTTACCGACGATGATGTGCTTGAATTAGCTGAAACAACAGGAGTTGACCTCGATGTAGTAATGTCTGCCGCCGCTCACGTTGAGGATTTAGAAGCTCTCGTGAAATGGGTTGAAGCTTATCA
>DATNQL010000311.1:0-2217 GCA_036704025.1 Stenomitos sp. | reverse complement strand
CACCCAGGATACGGCTGGTAACAAGCGTTGCTACCCCTGTCTGAATCACATTGTCAATAAGCTCGGTATTTTGGGCGGCAGCTTACCAGGTAAAACGCCTTTGGCATCTGGCTTTGGGGGCGCTTGTCGCCCCCTGAAGTAAACGACAGTGAATCGAATGCAGAAGATTGCGAAGTCGTGATAGCCAGTGTCGAATTCAAGTTTCCCCTTTCTCTGCTCTACGAAGATGTTGAGTTTGTCGAGAAGCAAGGTGATTAAATCGTCTGTGGGATCTGACTCATCCTCAATTAACCACAAGCGATCGCAAATCACCTCAAGTATCCCCCTCTAAAGGCCATTCCTTTTGCAGTTCATCATCGCGCACGCCCTCAACGTCGATTTGCATCGCTTGAGCCAAAACCTTGAGAGAAACGCCTAATTCACGCGCTAAGGCAACTGCATTATCAAAACGCGGGAGTTTTCTACCACTTTCCCATTCTGCGATCGCTCGATAGCTCAGACCTAGTTTACTTCCTAGCTCTCCTTGAGTTATCCCTCGACCTTCTCTGAGGGTTTTCAAGGTGATTCCTGCTGAATTGGTTTCTGAACGGTCTGAATTCATAACACATAGGTTTTCAACACTTTAGTGTTGACACAAGAGCAAATCAACACTAAAGTGTTGGTTGTAAACAAAAAAGACTAGCCAGTTTCACAAACTTCCTAAGAGAGCAAGCTGACTGGTCTTTCCTAAAAGTCTCTCATTTAAGCAGTCGCATAGATATCTATCGCGAGTCCTTCTGAGGTAGTGCCCGTACTTTGGTGCGGGTAGCGACTGCATTGTTCAAGGAGGTGATGCCTAGACGGAAATCATCTGAGATTTGTATTGGTTCCACTGGATTACGAGCATTGGCGATTGCCCACGTTTGCCCGTGCAAGGTAATCGCCTTTCCTCTAAATAGCATCAGGCCCCCCCAGCCCCCCAAATCTGGGGGGAGTTAGATCTTGTTCCCCCCAAACTTGGGGGGTTAGGGGGGCTAATCAGAAGGATATTGCGTAAGTCCTGAGCATTTCCACAAGGGTGTCATGAGTAAACAACGAATCCAATTCACAGAAGATAGTAGTCGTCCTTGGGCGATCGCGTGTATTTTACCCGATGCTAGGCACTACACTGTCGCCCGCTTTTATAATCGTCAGGATGCAGAAGATCATAAGAGAGTTTTGCATCGGTTCATGCCTGCCTCAAAATTTGAAATCGTCTTTGATATGCCCGTAAGTGACGCCGACAACCCCAACCCGTATGCTGAAATACGACAGGAAATGTCCTACAAAGACTTTGTGATTCGTGCCTGGGAGCCTCGCGATCGCCAAAAAGCAGCCGCAATTATCAGGGATGTGTTGGCAGAATATGGGTTGCATTGGGAGCCAAGTGGAGCAGACAGGGACGTTTTAGAGGTGGAGGCGTCCTACACGGCTGTAGGGGGAGAATTTTGGGTGATTGAACAGCAGGGGCAGTTGGTGGGAACAGGGGCGTATTATCCGGTAGAACGGGGGGAAAAAGCTGTAGAGATTCGCAAAATGTATTTGTCCCCAGCAGCACGAAGGCAAGGCTTAGGTAAGTATTTGTTACAGCAGTTGGAAAAAGCGATCGCACATAGAGGCTTCCAGGAAATTTGGATTGAAACCGCCAGTGTCCTCAAGGAAGGCGTCAAGTTATACGAAAGCAGTGGGTATCAACCCGCAACAGGTGTGGAGACAAAGCGGTGCGATCGCGTCTATGTTAAGTTGATATAGTCCTGCTCATACCGAGTTGCGTTCAAACATAGTAGTTGAGATCGACACCCAGACAGGGGGACGCTCCCGACGCGGAGAAATTCAATGTGCTACGTATGAATGCAACTGCGTATCAGATGCCTTTTGGACAATCAACGACTTGACTATAAACTTCCCAGGGAAGACCTAACCGCTGAAACCTAGGTTTTCAGTAGCCCTGAAGTCATCAAACCGATTAAGCTGTTCGGCGAAGCCGTTGCCAAAGGCTACCTACGTATTCGATAGTTCTGTTTAACTTGCACGACAACCCCATGCCTCCAGGCGGGTTTATGAACAGCCTCACCAGTGCAATATTTTTGGCTCCATTAAAATCGGCATCCCCATGCCATCCACAAGGCTCACACTTGAAAGTCTTGCCACTGTGGTAAAACTTTTCTTTTACAGGATGAATGTGTAGGCATTCTATAA
>DATNQL010000310.1:0-1760 GCA_036704025.1 Stenomitos sp. | reverse complement strand
ACATCGGCGTAAACACTCGACTCCGTGGGAAATCTCCCTTGACTACGACCATATCCCCGATAGTCGATCAGAAGGCAGGAAAATCCTAACTGATGAAACCAAAAGGCTCGCTTCACTTCATCCCCAATGGTGGAACCATTGCCATGCAGAAACAACCATACGGGTGCATCCGGCGCCGTCGCAGGAACCCACCAGCCGTGAATGGGACTGAGTTGACCGGAAAAAGTGGAAACGGGTAACCACACATCCTGATATTCCAAGTTAAAGGCGGCAGGTGTCGTTCGGATTACAGTTGGAGGTTTAAAAATGAAGTACTGTTGCCGGAGTAAGAGGTAGAGGCAAGCGATTAAATAGGCGATCACTAACACTCCAACCCCGATGTAGAGGAGCCTTACTACGAGTGATAGGGAAAAATCAATCAAATTCATAATTTAAAATATTTGTCAAGCTTTATGTTGCATACTTGATACGGCAAACAGAGCAACGCAGTTGCAGGAAAGCGAGTGCTGTTCCTGATGGAAGAACTCTAGAGGTGAGGTAACGTCATATCATACTTCAGCCTTGGATTGATTCACACCTTACATACCTATGCCCAACAATTTCCTCTGCTTGTGAGTAGAGAAACCAACATGATAGTTTGATAGGCTCGGACAACTGATATATAAGAAAGGAAAAGCAGGAGATAATGTTATGCCTACATCAGGAAAGTTGGAACTCACCATTAAAATCAACGAAATGCCAGACGATATTCGTACTGTCGAGAACGGCTGGAAGGAATTTGATCTCGACTGCGACGGTCAACTGGTTAGGGTTAAAGTTAAACCGAAAGTCTTTAAAAAGCTTGAGCAGGCACAAGAAAGCTACCCCATGTGGGTGGCGGCAATTGCAGGCCGGATGGGTGAGCCAATAGAAGGGGGATTTGTGTTGGATCAGCCCAATATACAAGTCTTTGAGCGCAAGCCCAAAGAACCCAAACCCGAAACAGCCTCCGCTTAAGTACACATAACCCTAGTGGGGTATGAAATCATAACTGTGTCATACACAAGGTTAGGATTGGTGTACCCCATTCCAATGGTGCTGGATTAGCTGCAACCATAGGCGGGATGAGTTTACAAGTCACGTCTGATTTTCCGATTCCGCTTTAACAAAAGTGCTGTAGCTTCAAGTACCTCAGCCACTTGCTCATCATCCTCTTGTTCTGCGGCAATATTCGCCATTGCCGTCAAAATGTCCAGCCATCCGATGTCCTGCCGTTCTAATTTGGCAATGACTGTGCTTAATCTCTCTGTTATAGTGTGACAGTTAGAATAAATTGAAGTTGTGATAAAACTCACGGGAGTTTTTTCAAGGTTTGGTGTTTGGTAAGTTTGCAGTATTTGAGTCATTGCTTCTCCATCGTGCGACGCTACCCAGTAGGATCTTTGGCGGCTCAAGAAAAAAGAACATCTCTCTGGCGATTGAGTTCCATTGAGTTCTACGTCAGTATGCTGTTGTTCCCTAGTTCTGAGAGCAACGATCAGCAAAGATCGGATTGGGGTGTGACAGGGTAATTCAGAAGGAGTGGCGCTGGATGCGATCGCCCTGTGATGAAGCGCCATCGAATTTGGTAGTCAAGGAAGCCATTACTATATACCGAGAGATGTCTGAGTGGCTACTTGAACAGATGTAGGACTGACAAACTTGCCCCCCCGCCGCCTAAATCTGGGGGGAGTGATATCATGTCCGGTTAAACGCCCATCGTTAGGATTGACGCGGGGACA
>DATNQL010000309.1:0-6392 GCA_036704025.1 Stenomitos sp. | reverse complement strand
TAACGCCAGCACTCAGATTACAACCGGAGAAATCAATTCCAGTGGCGCAACAGGTACAGGGGGCAATGTCATCCTCGACCCATCCGGTGATATCCAAGTGACCTCGATTAACGCCCAAGGGGGAACTTCTGGCGGTATTGTGGACATCACTACTCAAAGCTTTTTCCGAGCCACTGGCACCTTTCAAGCAGCCAATGGCATCGATGCCAGCATTTCCACGATTGGGGGTAGTAGTGGCGGTGACATCACCATCCGACATGGAGGTAACGGTGTCACTCCTTTCGTTGTTGGAGATGCCACTACTAACGGGACAGCGAGTGCGATTACCAGTGGTAATTTCACGATTCCCTCTGGCAACTCCTATCTTTATACCTATAATTTGGGCAACATTGGGATTCTTAGTGTCCCAGGTTCTAGCTCATCACCAACAACTACTCCTACTACTCCTACTCCTCCTACCCCATCCATTAATCCCGTTGACCTCACCCAACCCCGATCGCAATTGCTGCTAAACTCAGCATCACTGCTTCAAAGTGATTGCTTCAATACCATCAGGATTGATGATTCCTTCAGCAGTGACTTTGCCAAAGATGCTGGAAAGGCTCAGAAGCGCGCCTCTCTGACTGAAGCGCAAAATACTCTCTCAAAAGTCGAGAGTGCGACAGGTATCAAACCAGCCCTCATCTATGCCGTGTTTGTGCCTGCTAGCATTCCCTCTGCGCCTCCTTCTCAACCCGGTCAAACGCAAGAGTCTTCTAAAGTCGGTTCCTCTTCCCTGTTGCGTTCCCTTGCTCCGAGTCCGAGCGATCGCTTAGAACTCATTCTTATCACATCCCAAGGAAACCCCATTCGCCGCTCCACGTCGGCTACCAGAGCTGAAGTCCTCCGCATGGTCAAGGAATTTCGCAATAAATTGACCGATCCCACCGAGCGAATCGCCTCCCTTGCTCCGGCCCAAAAAATGTATCAATGGTTGGTAACTCCAATTGAAGCCGATTTACAACAGCTACACATCAACAATCTTGCCTACATTATGGATGCTGGGTTACGTAGCATCCCCTTAGCTGCCATGCACGATGGCAAACAGTTCATCATCGAACGCTACAGTGTTAGCTTAATGCCCAGCCTTTCCCTCACCGATACCCGCTACTCGGATGTGAGGAACTCTTCAGTCTTAGCAATGGGTATCGAGAAATTTGCGGACAAGAGTCCTTTACCCTCTGTACCTGTAGAATTGTCCGTCATTACAGGTAGCCTCTGGTCAGGGAAATCCTTCCTCAATGACCGCTTTACTCTATCTAATTTACAATCGGCTAGAGATTCCCAACCCTTTGGCATTATCCATTTAGCCACCCATGCTCAGTATCTACCTGGAGCACCAGAAAAATCCTATCTTCAGCTATGGGATACCCAACTGCGACTAGCACAACTGCGGCAGATGGGATTGAATAAACCCCCTGTAGAACTGTTAGTTTTGAGTGCTTGTCGCACGGCGTTAGGCGATGAACAGAACGAGTTGGGATTTGCCGGGTTGGCAGCGCAAGCTGGGGCGAAGACTGTCTTGGCAAGTTTATGGTACGTCAGCGATGAAGGGACACTGGGCTTAATGACCGAATTCTACGAGCAATTGAAACAAGTCCCAATGAAAGCTGAAGCGCTCAGACTGGCTCAGTTAGCTATGCTGAGGGGTGAGGTGAGATTAGAGGGAGGTAAACTTGTCACCAACCAGGGCAGCTTTCCTTTACCGCCCGATCTGGCAGCTTTGGGAGATATCGACTTGACACGTCCTTCCTACTGGAGTGCTTTCACTTTAATTGGCAATCCTTGGTAGGAATATTACTATAAAGAGAACACTTTTGTTGTTAGGTTTTATAACACTCGTAACCCCTGCATAGCCCCCCAAATTAGATGGGTAGCAGCAATGGGTTGCTGCATTATAGCGATCGCTAAGAGCAAAGGCTGAAGTAAACCATCAAGGGTGAGTGCCGAGGTAAGATTTGGCAGATTATGGTGAGATTTGTCGCTAATCACTGGTACTATTGCCACCGCCAACCCTGCACGAGTGAGAACTTCTAAGGCAGCAAATCCTTCCATATCAACAACTTGGGTATCGTAGAGCTGAGCGAGATGACGCTTTTGTTCGGTGGAAACAATATACGATTCCGAAGTAGGGGTTTGAAAGAGGGGAAAAGTGAGAGAACGCCTCAACTTCACCCCCTGACCCGATCCCGCTCAAAGCAATCCTGCTGACTCGTACAGACGCTTGAGGATAGCCATAATGCGATCGCCATATTGCAAATCCGCCGACCAGCGTCCACTCAACTGACTGACTAATGGCGCAATCCCACGCGTGACAAACCCAAATCGGGGACTGACCGGTGGTAATTGTACCAACGGCTCTAAACTGGCATAAGCTTTTAGTTGTTGCACATGGGCGCGAACACCGAGTCGGGCACTCGGGAAAGTTGCCCCCTCTGTGCCTCCACCCACCGCCCCCAAACCGCCAAAGTTATTTTGGCTGGCTTTAATGTTATTGCTAAAGCGGAGGTAGTCGGTTTCTACACACATTTGACTAAAGGCAATATCATAATTAACTCCCTCAGTCGTAGCCTCTTCGCGATACAGTTTGGGTAAGTCGGAAAACTGAGTGAGAGCATTCTCATTGTTGGCTTTGAGAAACATCATCAACTGCACTTCCGAGGTATTGCCATGCCCCATAATTCGGTCAATTTGACCGGGGCAGATGGCTAAAATTGAGCGCAAAATTACAGTGCGTGATAAATTATCCCAATTAACAGAGATGTGAAAGTCTCGGAGTTCAATGGCCTTCACATACACCACACTCCCATATTGAACACGCCGAACCTCGGGATTATTGGCTAAATTAATCCCTAGCTGATCCACCAAATCAATGGGGATATAGGCATTATTGTTGATTAAAATACCCTGCTCAGCATAGGTTTGATTATTGATCTTGATATTGATGGGCAGGTAAGTCGGATTTGTGCTATCGCCTGGTTGAGTGCCAGACACCTCACGACTCCAAGCTGCCAATCCATCGGCAATCCCCAGTGCCACATCACGGCGTCGATTTTGTAATAATGATCGATCATCTGGGTTACTAAGAAATCCAACTTCCATCAAGATGGAGGGGAGGGTGGTATCACGGCAGAAGGCAATCCGTCCGATGCCCGTAGCGGTGTCCGGTTTTGCGCCTCGGTTAGGGAGTTGAGGCAGGCGTCGCACTAAAGCCAGGAGTAACAACTCTGAATGTTTCTTGCGTTCGGTATTGTTGGCAATATAAAAAGCCGTCGTTCCTCGGACATCGGGATTGGAAAAGGAATCAGCATGAATTTCCAGCGCCACATCGCCGGCACGACTTCGAGCATTAATCCATTGGATGGTTTGACTGGCACTGAGATCATCAGGGACAGAGAGGACTTCAAACCCTCGCGATCGCAACTCTGGCACCACTAGGTCACGAAGTAAAATCATCTCTTGGGCTTCATTGGTGCTGCCCACAATCGACCCTAAGTCGCGACCACTTTGTTCCATACCACCGTGACCGGCAGAAATAAATATGCGTCCCATCTTTTCGCTTTTTCCTCGGCGCTTTGCTTAGCACTCGCTGTCACTCATTTAGAATAAGGATTTCGAGGCTGAACCGCTAGCCCTATTCCCGCTCATCCTTAAGCGATCTTAAACGCCGTGTCCTTACTATCACTAGATGAAGTATCCGTAATGTTTAAGCTATCGCGAATCAATATTAAGCGATCATTATAGTTTCGCCGCGATCGCTGCCTCAGGTCTAAGCAGTCGGGTTTCTTCTGTGAAACCCGACTTCTGGGTGCGAGATTTATCGAAGAAGACGCGGTGACGCGGTGACACAAGTCCTAAGGGTGTAAGACCCCGACTGAATTCTTTCCTCGCGTCTCTCACTCTCCGCGTCCCCGTGTCCTTGAATTACACCCACCTGCTTAATAGTCGCTTACTGTGAACAATCTATAATCAGGCTCCAAATAAATATGTATTTTCTGTTGTAATGTCCTCTGTCTGAAGATAGATTTAAATTAGTTCCCTAACCTTCATCAGAGTCGGGACACTTTATCCATCGTTTGGTATGGATATCTCACAATGAATAACTTTTTTGATGCTTTCATCTCCTACGGAAGAGCAGATAGTAAAGCATTTGCTACAAAACTTCACGCTCGATTGCTGGAACTTGAGTTTAGAGTTTGGTTTGACCAAAATGATATCCCGCTTGCCGTAGACTTTCAGAACCAAATTAATAATGGGATTGAGAAGGCACATAACTTCCTGTTCATCATTGCACCCCATTCTGTTAATTCGGACTATTGTCGCAGAGAAATTGAGTTAGCGATTAAGTGCAATAAACGAATTATTCCGCTGTTGCATGTCGAGCAAATTAGTCAGGAAACTTGGCAGCAGAGATTTCCTGATGGTACACCCCAAGATTGGGAAGCGTACAAAGCGCAAGGAAAACATGACCATTATCAGAACATGCACCCAACTATTCGTCAGATTAACTGGGTGTATTTTCGAGAAGGAATCGATGATTTTGAGCAATCTTTTGCCAGATTAATAGAATTATTGAAGCATCATGCTGATTATGTCCAACAGCATACTGGGTTTTTAGTCAAAGCCTTGGAGTGGGAACGACATCAAAAACAAAATAGCTATTTATTAATTGGAGAAGAACGCCAAAAATCAGAAGCTTGGCTCAAGATACGCTTTAAAGACGAGCAACCCCCTTGTGTTCCTACCGATTTGCATTGCGAGTACATCACCGAAAGTATCAAGAATGCCAATAACTTGATGACGCAGGTGTTCCTTGCCTACGCCGATGAGGATAGGGCAGCAATGGAGAAGATTCGCCGCAGTTTGAGGCGGGACAGCATTACGGTTTGGACGAATACCACTGATATTCAAACGGGGGAAGCGTTTGATGAGGCGATTAATCGCGGGATTGAACAAGCCGATAATTTAGTTTATCTGCTCTCGCTGGATTCAATCCGTTCTACTGACTGTCATCGAGAATTGGATTTAGCGGTGTCGCTGCACAAGCGAATTATACCCGTACTAGTCCGAGAAACTCCGCCTGAGTATGTGCCGTCAGCGCTGCGGGATTTGCAGTATATTGACCTCACGGACAATGTAAAAGAAGACGATTACTATCTCGATGAAAGCCAACTGTTGAGAATTTTTCATCAGAATG
Organism: Stenomitos sp.; assembly: GCA_036704025.1. Classification (GTDB taxonomy): domain Bacteria; phylum Cyanobacteriota; class Cyanobacteriia; order Cyanobacteriales; family Coleofasciculaceae; genus Allocoleopsis. Next base: position 1,156 of record DATNQL010000309.1, on the reverse strand, counting down.
AGGCTTACTATAACGAGCATAAGATTTTGCTAACCAAAGCCCTGAAGTGGAAGCGGCAACATGAAAATCCGAGTATTCTGCTGCGAGGGTATAACTTGCGGAGTGCTCAAACGTGGTTGAAGGTGGGACACAAGAGAACGCTGCATCCGCCGACATCGTTAATTGAAGAGTTTATTACAGAAAGTTTGCGGCAACCCCCGGCCATATCATTGGATGTATTTATTTCCTATTCCCGTGCAGATTCGGACTTTGCTCGGAAGCTGAATGATGAATTGCAACTTCAGGGAAAGAGGACTTGGTTTGATCAAGAAAGTATTGCATCGGGGGCGGATTTTGCCCAAGAGATATGCCAAGGAATTAAAACCTGCGATAACTTCTTATTTATTCTCTCACCCCGTTCGGTGAATTCGCCTTATTGTGCACATGAAGTGGAGTATGCCGCTAGTTTAAATAAGCGGTTTGTAACGGTGCTGCATCGAGAGGTGAATTCAGATGAGCTGCATCCAGATTTAGCTAAGGTGCAGTGGATTGATTTTAATCAGAATCAGCGAGATTTTAATGCCAATTTCAACCAATTGGTCAGGACTCTCGATACAGACCGCGATCATGTTCATAGTCATACCAAATGGTTACAGAGGGCGATTGAATGGAATGAGAATCATCAAAGTGCTGACTTGCTGTTGCGGGGGAGTGAATTAGCCATTGCCCAACAGTGGTTACTGGAAGCAGAGCAATACAAGAAACAGCCCGCCTCAAATCCTTTGCAGAAGAATTATATTACAGCCAGTCAGGAGGCGCTTGCAGCAGCAAGAAAACAGCAAAAGCGTCAAGTCATTATATTATGGTCATTGCTCGGTTTGGTCAGTACTGTAGCAGTTGTTGCTGTTGGCTTAGGCGTAATGGCTGTGAACAATCAGAAAGCAGCTGAAAGGGATGAAATTGAGGCACTTCAGGAGTCTTCAGAAGCTCGTTTAGCTCTAGATCAACAGTTTGATGCCCTACGCCTTGCCCTAAAAGCAGCAAAAAAACTGAAAACAGCAGGCTGGGCTGAAACTGATAATCGGCTTCGAGCGGAAGTCGTTAGTAGACTATAGCGTTTCTCAAGTGAATGAGGTATAAAGTGGTGAAGGCTTGATGATTGAGAAATGAAAGCGTA
>DATNQL010000308.1:0-2713 GCA_036704025.1 Stenomitos sp. | reverse complement strand
CTGCCTTTTTGCACTGAGTAGGAGCCAGCCATCCTTGAGATTTTCAGTCTTGGCGATCGCATCGCATCCTTTTCCCTCAGATTCAGTACAAATGTTCTAATTCAAGAGATGACTTCTGGGTTGATCAAAACACAGTGAATTAAAGGCAAAACTCGCTCAAGGCGGCAAACACAACTGATTCATTACGGTTCACCCCAATCCCTGATGTCTCTAACTTTCATACATTAGACACAGTGAAAGCGATCGGTCATAAAAAGTTACCGATAGCCATTCATTCCTTAAAGGAGTGGCAAAAGTCATCGCCCTTTTAAGAACCGTCCTATCTCAGGTTCGGGAACCCCCCCTTCATGAGACAGGTGGAAAGTGCTCAGTATAGAGAATGGTAGCAGAGCCAATGGTATTGAAATGGGAAACAACTGCGGGTTGAATTCTGAAATGATTCAATTTTGATGCTCCCCTGCCCAATCCTTATTTGTAGTTAAACGAAGCTGGAACACTCTTATGGCAAAAGTTGTTGGAATTGACTTAGGTACAACGAACTCCTGCGTCGCCGTAATGGAAGGTGGTAAACCGACCGTTATTGCTAACGCAGAGGGGTTCAGAACGACACCGTCGGTTGTAGCCTATGCCAAAAATGGCGATCGCCTAGTCGGTCAAATCGCCAAGCGTCAGGCGGTAATGAACCCCGAAAATACTTTTTACTCTGTCAAACGCTTCATCGGGCGTAAATTTAGCGAAGTCACCCATGAAGCTACTGAAGTTTCTTACAAAATCCTTAACGTAAACGGTAACGTCAAAATCGATTGTCCCGCTCAAGGCAAGCAATTTGCACCCGAAGAGATTTCGGCTCAAGTGCTGCGTAAGCTAGTCGAGGACGCCAGCAAATACCTGGGTGAAACGGTTACCCAAGCGGTTGTTACCGTTCCGGCTTACTTCAATGACTCTCAGCGTCAAGCCACCAAAGATGCCGGTAAAATCGCTGGCGTCGAAGTGCTGCGGATTATCAACGAACCAACCGCCGCTTCTCTCGCCTACGGTTTAGACAAAAAGACTCAAGAAACCATTCTGGTGTTTGACTTGGGTGGTGGTACGTTCGACGTATCTATCCTCGAAGTGGGCGATGGTGTGTTTGAAGTATTGGCAACCTCTGGTGACACTCACCTGGGTGGTGACGACTTCGACAAGAAAATTGTAGATTACCTCGCCTCCACCTTCCAGAAAGACGAAGGCATTGACCTGCGTAAAGACAAGCAAGCGCTACAACGCTTAACCGAAGCCGCTGAAAAAGCCAAGATTGAGCTGTCCAGCGTCACCCAAGCTGAAATCAACCTCCCCTTCATCACGGCTACTCAGGATGGTCCGAAGCACCTAGATTTGGTGTTAACCCGTGCCAAGTTTGAAGAACTCTGTGCAGACTTGATCGACCGTTGCCGCATCCCTGTTGAGAACGCCGTGCGTGACGCCAAAATCGACAAGAGTGCCATTAACGAGGTCGTCTTAGTCGGTGGTTCCACCCGGATTCCGGCGGTACAAGAGTTGGTTAAGCGGGTTCTGGGTAAAGACCCCAACCAAAGCGTTAACCCGGATGAAGTGGTAGCGGTTGGTGCTGCCATTCAAGCCGGTGTGTTGGCGGGTGAAGTTAAAGATATCCTGCTGCTTGATGTCACACCCCTGTCTCTCGGTGTAGAAACCTTGGGCGGTGTCATGACTAAGATTATTCCTCGCAACACCACCATCCCCACCAAGAAGTCGGAAACCTTCTCCACGGCTGTGGATGGTCAAACCAATGTGGAAATCCACGTCCTCCAAGGTGAGCGTGAGATGTCCAACGACAACAAGAGTCTGGGTACATTCCGCTTAGATGGTATCCCACCGGCTCCTCGTGGTGTTCCCCAAATTGAAGTCATTTTCGACATCGACGCCAACGGTATCCTCAACGTTACCGCGAAGGACAAAGGAACTGGTAAAGAGCAATCCATCAGCATTACAGGTGCTTCCACCCTACCGAAGGACGAAGTGGAGCGCATGGTGAATGAAGCTGAGAAGAATGCTTCTACTGACAAAGAGCGTCGTGAGAAGATTGACCGTAAGAACCAGGCCGACTCCCTCACTTATCAAGCTGAAAAACAGATAAGTGAACTAGGTGACAAAGTTCCCGCCGCTGACAAGACGAAGGTAGAAGGGTTAATCAAAGACTTGCGTGAGGCGGTTCAGCAAGAAGACGACGAACGGATTAAAACCCTCACTCCAGAGTTACAGCAAGCCCTCTACAGCATCAGCACCAACCTGTATCAACAAGCCGGTGGTGGTGATGGTGGCCCCACACCTCCAGGTGCAGGCGGTTCTGACACAGGCGCAGGCACGGGAAGTTCCGGTGGTGATGATGTGATTGACGCTGAGTTCTCAGAAAGCAAATAAGACGTTGGGATTAGCGGCAGGGGCTGAATTTATTGGTTCAGTCTCTAGCCACTGCCACCTCTAATTCAGTCAAGGGTTAATTGGTCGCGTTCATCCAATTGGTGAATCTGTCTGTTAACCCTTTTGCTTTGAGGATGAAAGCTGGGAGGTTCACAGTTTTGAGTTTTGAGTTCAAAAGATTTTTCCCGGCATAAATTGAGTGTGAACTATTCTGATGGCTCCGCCGGGAAAGCCCCAGGTCGGACTTGCAGGCTTTGTCTCTTACCCTGACGAGACACTTCGACGTCTAATTTAG
>DATNQL010000307.1:0-7892 GCA_036704025.1 Stenomitos sp. | reverse complement strand
TCGCCCAATATTTGAGTGGTACAGGAGTGGTAACGAAGACTTACTGCGGCACTCAGGGTTATGCACCCCTTGAACAGATGACGTATGGCGAAGCTTATCCAGCCAGTGATCTTTATAGTTTAGGAGCCACTTGCCTTCATTTATTGACGAACACCAGTCCTCATCTCCTCTATAACCCGAAAGAAACCCGTTGGTTATGGCAAGACAAGCCGCAGGCTGCCGCTTTTACTAAGCAGCTAAGGCAGATGTTGGACAAGATGCTCAAAGTTGAGGTGAAGGCACGGTATCAATCGGCTGAGGAGGTACTCCAAGACTTAACCTCTCCCATGCTGGGGACTTGGTATGGCGAGTTTGACCATAAACTGGCGAATTTTACGATTAGTTACCACATCGGTAGCTGGTTTGGTGGCATTTTAACCGTCCAATCTCCTAAGGGTCTTTCTCGAATTGGGATTCAGGGTAACCTTGACCCTAGAACAAAAGCCATCCAAATGCGAGAAATTCGCGTCCTCTCAGAACCTTATTCAGGGTTGTGGAATTTGGGAAGAAATACAGGAACTTTGTTATCTGATGAGCAGCAAATGTCAGGGATGGGGCAAGATTCACTGCAAAATTCCTACTCCTGGTCATTTTTTAAGATGGGGGCAAGAGTTGAAATTTGGTATGGCGAGTTTGACAATCAAGCGGCGATGCTGACGGTTAAGCCTGAGTCTGGTAACTCGTTGAGTGGAACATTAAGCATCCAATCCTCTAATTTTAAGGGTCTTTATCGGATTGCGATTCAAGGAAATATCGATCCCCAAACGAATAAGGTGACGCTACGAAAACTTCGGGTTCTCTCACAACCTGCACAATCAACGTCAGAAAACTGGGTCATGCGTATTGCGGCAAAAGTGGCATCAGGGCATTGGGTACTGGGAGAAAGTCAAGGGATTTTGTCATTAGATGGACTGCAAATGATGGGTAAGGGTCAATCCCCTCATCAACCACCCTACTGGTGGGCATTTTCCCTGGATAAATCGGAGTGGCACGACCGCTATTCAGAGTCTTTGTAGGAATCTACATCGAGATTCCCCATGGCTTCATCTTCTGAAATCGCCTCTGTTGTGTCCGTTTCTGTCACCGTATCAGGGATGGAAATGTCTTCCAGGGGTGTGGTTGTAGCCTCCTGACGGTGAATACGAATTTGATGGACGCGTGGACCTTCAGCAGAAACGACGGTTAGATCTAAATTGTCATAATTGAGGGTTTCACCCTGTGCAGGAATTTTTTGAAATTGGTAGAGCAGAAAGCCCCCTAAGGTTTGGTATTCGTCAGCTAAGGGTAAGTTTAAATCCAACAGTTCGTTAACTTCTTCCAAATCCATTTGGGCTTGCACCAGGAAGGTCTGTTCATCCAGAATTTGTAGGGGCAATTCTTCTGTACTTTCGGGTTCAGGGTTATCACCAATAATTTCAGCAATCAAATCTTTTAAGGTGACTAACCCCGCTGTACCCCCGAACTCATCCACAACCATCATCATCACCAAATGCGATCGCTGCATCAAGGGCAAGAGTTCCGATAGCGGCATGGATTCCGGTACAAATCGAGCGGGACGAATCCAGGGTAAAATCGGTGTTTCTGGCGTTAGTTGCCCTTGGGAGAGGGGTTGGGCTAACTCTTTGAAGTAAATAATCCCCTGAATATCATCCAAGGATTCGCCCATGACGGGATAGCGCGAATGACCCGTTTGGTCAATTTCCTCTAGCAGCGTCTGGAAGGTTGCCGTAGTGGGAATAGCTGCAATGCTGGTGCGGGGAACCATCACCTCGACTGCCTCTACATCACCAAACTCAAACACGTTTTTCAGGAGTTCCCGTTCTTCTGCCTCTAGTCCGGTGGACTCACGTTCGGTAGTAATAATCAGTTGTAACTCTTCTGGGGTAACTCGGTTATACCAGCCTTGACCGGTATATTGGATACCAACAAGTCGCAGAAGCAAGCGAGTCGATTGGTTTAAAATCCAGATGAAGGGATTAAAAAAACGAGCGATCGCTAGGCTAGGGGGGCCGAGGAATCGTGCTAGTTGTTCTGAATACAGCAGAGCAACAGATTTGGGGCAGAGTTCACCCAGAACAATTTGCAGATAGGCAATCAGAAAAAAAGTGATGGGGATGGCTAGAGAATGAGCCATGAACTGGCTAACCGATGGTGGCAAGGGCAATTGCCTAAGTCCCGCCGCGACCAGAACAGCCATCGTACTCTCCCCAATCCAGCCTAATGCCAAACTGGACAGCGTAATTCCAATCTGAGTGGTCGAGAGTAAACGCTCGATGCTGCGTTGTAAGGATTGAACCGTTTTTGCCTGAACATCACCCGCATCAGCAAGCTGATTGATGCGCGATCGCCGTACAGAAACCATGGAAAACTCAGCCGTGACAAAAAACGCATTGATTGCAATCAGAAGCAGCACTGATAACAATCGCAGTACAATGTCTTGACCGGTGAGGTTAGAATAAACGCTCACAAAAACTTTTGCAACCTGGGGCAGCCCACCCTTTGCAGGAGTGGGAGAAACAACAACACCGCACTTGGAGCATCTGGGTAGAGAGCGGTGCTGTCCCTACCCATCCCTGTTGAAAGAACTATCGAATCTGGCAACTCTAGCAAAAGTAGAAAAATCTCAAGCTCGTCCTCAAAGAATTGTTACTATTTAGGACTGCCGCACTCTAAGGTTTATCGGGCGACGGGAATTTCGGACATTTTTAGCTGAAGTCTTTGGTCAGGATAATCCGTTAATGTTAACGAAAGCTTTTGAGCATTCTCAATCAAAGCAGAGGGGATACTCACAGTACCTGAATATTCCTGCCCATCGGGAGGCAATTCTCCTGGCAAGCCTTCAGTAATCGCGCTCAAGGCACGACCTTGCTCGTCCGTAACGTTCAAGAAGCTATATAGGAATCGTACCGCATTGGCTCCCTGATTCTTGAGCGTCACATTCAACAATAAAGAACCTCCCTGTTGACTAGCGGAGCGTATCTCTAGCATGACGCCCCGATCCTCACTTTTAATGGGTAGGTTGAGATTCGGATTGGCACTAGCAAAGGATGCCTGTGTCAGCGATGGTTCAGGTGAAGCTTGGTTATCTGGATCAGAGGAATTGCTATTGTTGGCTTGGTCGTCCTTATTCTCTGCTTTCGAGTCGTTCTTGTTCTCTGGTTTCGCGTCTTTGCCACTATTTTTGATGTACTCGTTAACTTTGGTCAGGATATCTTCTTCCCGCAAAATAGTTAACCCTTCTTTTCCAGGAGCAGCCTTCTGTTTATCCGCTATATCTTTGATGGGGCGAACATCCGGCTGGGTAACGCCTTTGAGGGCTTCGTGACCGAGCGTGAATCCCCACATCGAACTCACAAAACCGGCACCTAACATCATTGCCAGCAGAATTAAGGTGAGAGCTACAGTTGAGTTTAATTTCATGAGTGATTCAAATTACTCCGCACATGCTCCGTGAAGTTGCTATTAGTTATGCTTCTCTTACAGCTCGACAGCCGTCTAACACCAAATTTTGACATAAAAATTCATCAAGAAGGGCTGGCTGCCAAAACGAACAAGCCGTTTCTATCTTAGTTGTCTGTTTTATCACTTACTCAAAAAAAGTCAATCTCTATTTTTCACAAACCTAAGTGACGGAGTGGGGAGAAAATTTAGTCCTGTTTTTTCATGGGTCGCGAAAGGTGTGCCGTTTGTTGAAAGCTCACATAACAAAAATGATCTAAGAATCCTTGCCCCTAGATCAAGTGGGTATGCCAATATGGTAATAATAGATTAGCCAGGGTTGGCCGAGCGGTTGAGGCAGCGAACTCATAATTCGCCCAAGGCAGGTTCAACTCCTGCACCCTGGATTGGACAAATTGCGTTTCACTGCCTGTTGCGTCGATGACCCCAGTACATGACTAGCGAGGTGGTACGCTATCGAAAATAAACTCACCGCCCTCTAGGCGATTCCCAAAACGAGCGGGACCCGAAATCAGCCGCAGGGAAGAATCGAAGGGGTTCGTTAAGTCGGGGGTACGAATCACAGGGTCACTGGACACCTGTATTTCTAATTGTTCTCGATAAAGCTTATAGACCCGTTCCGCATCCCGCTCAATTTCTAAATCAGGAAAACCTGCACCCCAGGGGACACCCGCACCAATAATATAGTTAATTTGCCGATCAATCTTGCGGTTGCGATAGAAGTCTCCAGATTCTTGGAAAAAGGCGCGATTAAATGCCTCTGGAATGGTTTCGAGACGCCTAGGTGGGGTCGTGAAGGAGGCGTCAAGATCTAGGGTTCTAGGGCCTGTATACCCTACGCCTGGGTTTGAGGGAGTGGTTTGGGCGTTCGCCGCTGAAATAAACCCACTAGAGGCGGCAGCAAGAACCAACGCACCGAGCAACTGGGTCAACCGCATTTGCATAATCCTCACACTCATAATTTTCTCAATAATATCTGATATTGCAGTATGAACGACTGCCAGTGCCTTACGGCTCAGGCCGTTTCTGTACTCATAAGAGAATGCCTCAACTTGGACGCAAGTCCAAGTTTTGGTCTTATATAAGCCGTTAGGCATCGGGGGATTTCCCGCAGGTTTCCGTTAAGATTGTTGAGGGGCGGCGGCAGAGGGCGATCGCGCCAATTGGCTCTCTTTGCCAGCGCCTATTTTCAACGGTTTGACTGTAACTAATGATTGACTCACCTCAACCCTCAACAGACTCCAGCACTACCATCGATTTAACTCAAGAGCGTCAATTTCTGCTGGATTTATTGTGCCAACTCGCTTACAAAGAGGGAGATTTTGTTCTCTCGTCAGGACAGCGCAGTTCTTATTACATTAATGGCAAGCAAGTTACACTCCATCCCCAAGGAGCCTTAACGATTGGGCGTCTATTACTCTCCTTACTGCCCTTGGATACTGAAGCGGTGGCCGGTTTGACGCTAGGGGCTGACCCGATTGTAAGTGCTGTCAGTGTTGTGTCAGCGATTGAAAATCGACCCATCCCCGCGCTGATTATTCGTAAAGAAGCCAAAGGGCATGGCACAATGGCCTACATTGAAGGACCCAGTCTGCCCCCCGGAGCGAAGGTGGTGGTGTTAGAGGATGTTGTGACAACGGGGCAATCCGCCCTGAAAGCTGTAGAGCGTCTCAAGGATGCTGGTTACAGGGTAGAGGAAGTAATGGCGTTAGTAGATCGACAACAAGGCGGTGCCGAGTTGTACGAGTCAACCGGACTGAAGTTTCAGACTTTGTTTACCATTCAAGAACTGCAAGTGCGATACAAGCAGTTACAGGCTTAATTGAGTACACCCTCACGACTCATAAACTGACCCACATTGTTATTGATTCGTGGGGTTGTCCTGATTTTCCCCTTTAGGGTTGGGTGATCCCTTTCCTGGTGAGTTGGCATCAGGGAGTGGCTTCTGTTGTAGGGGTTCTTCAGGGGGAGTTGTTGGGTTTTTGTTCGCTTCAGCGTCAGCTTCGGCTTTTCTTTTTTTGGCTTCCTCAAGGAGTTGTTTCGCTCTATCTTGCCAATAGCGTTGCTCAAAAAATTTGGGATCGGTGGCAGTAATCAATACCTTTTTCCAGTCACCTTCATTGAGTGCTTGTTGAAGCTCATTGTATTTAGCTTCGGCAGCAGCCCAATCCTGCTGCCATTTTTGAATTTTGGCTTGAGCTTCCTTGTATGCTTCACTGCCGGGGAGAACTTTTTGAGCGTCCGCGATCGCTCCTTTTAAGTCTCCATTCTCATACTTATCCGCTGCTGTGTCTAACGTCTTGGAACTGTTATCAACAGGTTGTTGTGGAGTTGTTGAAGGTTTCGGCAGAGGAATCTGAATCGGTTTTGGACTAGCTGTCGTCTCCGCAGGTTTTGGACTCACGGTCGTTTCCACTGGCTTCGGATTGACTTGAGCCGTCTCAACAGGTGTCTGAGCCGCTAAGGTACACTTTACTAACTTGCTACTGTTATAAACCCACCCTTTTATCGGTGAGTTAATTTCAACCCAGCCATTTTTTTTAGCACCAGAGAGAGCAAGATTGGTGCCTTTTTTCACGGTTTCAATCACGTCCTCGTTACTGCTGGGGCCGGAGCGAACGTTCAATCCTCCACTGACTACGGTGCAACTTCCATTTGAAGTATCTGCTACCGAAGTCCCATTGCCACTGAAGTTCGATGTCCAGGAACCCTGACGCATCGCGAAAGCCATGCCAACCGCACCAACGGCGATCGCCATCCCGATGCCAACGAGCAGGGGGGTTTTATCAGAAGTGCCACCCGCAGGACTACTGAGCGGGGGAGTGCTGGGTTGCCTGGGAGGTGCCTTTGGACTCGCGGCCAAAGTCTGGTGTTCTGATATGGATGGGGGATAAGGGGGTGGCGGTACCCTTTGTCCCAAAGGAGGGGCATCATTTGCCGATGGAGTCCTGGGGACGGCAGGATAAGGGGTAGAGGGTGAGTAGGTATTGTTCATCAGCCGCAAGGATTCTAGCGCTTCAGCCGCTGACTGGTAACGGTCTTTGAAGTGATAGCGCACCATTTTTGACAAGAGCGTTGCCAACCCTCGACTCACCGGCACCAAGTGCTGCCAGAGGATTTCACCCGTACTGAGGTCTTCTTGAAAATTAACCGGCATCAGACCTGTCAGAGCCTGAATCCCAATAATTCCTAATGCATAGATATCACTGGTGGGACGTGGCTGACCTAATGCCTGCTCACTCGCCATATAGCCCGGAGTCCCAATAGCAACGGTGTTGCTGGCTCTTCCCTGAGTCGCCGCAAACTGAGTACGGATTTGTTTGACTGCACCAAAATCCACTAAGACTAATTTATGGTCAGAGTTGCGTCGGATCAGATTGTCAGGCTTGATGTCGCGATGAATAACACCGTGAGAGTGGACAAAGTCTAAAATACTCAAAACTTCTTCGAGCAGCGTCATGACTCGGCTTTCTTCCCACCGCTGCCCTGGTTGCAGCTCTTGAGTCAGCGTATGACCTTCAATAAACTCTTGTACTAAGTAGAACTCTTGGTCTTCCTCAAAATAGGCTAAAAGGCGAGGAATCTGGTCGTGGTGTCCTAGCTGTTCTAGAGTTTCGGCTTCACTATTGAATAAACGTCGCGCCGTTTCCAAAAAGTTTGGATCGTTGCTGATAGGCTTCAGTTGCTTGACAACACAAGTTGGGTTACCAGGACGCCTGGTATCTCGTGCCAGGTAGGTTCTACCAAATCCACCAGCACCGAGTACTTGAGTGACTTCATAACGCCTGTCAAGTAGCTTGCCTAACATGGGGGTGACGCGCTCGCATAGTTCATTTTCCAATCTTGGCATAGGCTCATGCACAAAGTATGCCTGGGTTATGCCAGTTCACTTTCATCGCGCTAAATGTCACTCGCGAGAGAAAAGCGAAGATGCCATTGTAGCAGGTCGCAGGGTGAGCCATCGCTGACGGAACAGCGATGGCTGTTTCGGTAATACTTGGGGCTTTTGCCAGGTATGATGATGTTCAATGGTTCAATCCTGCATTCCAATCGAGTGGATTGAGGGTAGCGTAACGGTAAACATCGAACCCTTGCCAAGCACGCTATCAACCCCTATTTGGCCTCCATGTAAGTCCACACACTGTTTCACGATCGCTAGTCCTAAACCCGTCCCTTGAGTGGCAGCCACGTTAGACGCCCGGTGGAAGGATTCAAATAAGCGGGGCATATCTTTTAAGGGAATGCCAATCCCCTGATCTTGAATCCGGAAAACCACTTTGTCGGAGTGGCCAATCAAGTCTAATTGGACAGCGCTGGCTGGGGGAGAGTATTTTAGGGCGTTGCTTAGAAGATTGGTGAGGATGTATCGCACAAGCTTCTCATCTAGAAAATAC
>DATNQL010000306.1:0-3049 GCA_036704025.1 Stenomitos sp. | reverse complement strand
GGGGACGCCCAGAACATGAATGTGCTACCTATGGATGCAACTGGGTATCAGTGCATTCATGAGTTATTTGAAGCTCAAGTCAGGCTGACACCCGATGCGGTTGCCGTTGTCTTTGAACAACAGCAGTTAACTTACCAACAGCTCAATCAGCAAGCCAATCAATTGGCACACTACCTGCGGAAGCTAGGAGTGCAACCGGAAGTCCTCGTCGGTATCTGCATGGAGCGTTCCCTAGAAATGGTGGTGGGACTTCTAGGCATTCTCAAGGCAGGTGGAGCCTATTTGCCCTTAGATCCGGCGTATCCGCAGGAGCGGTTGGCTTTCATGTTAGAGGATGCCCAGATACCCGTTTTATTGACCCACCAGCAGCTAGTCGAAAAGCTCCCCAAGCATCAAGCACAAGTCGTGAACTTGGACGCAGACTGGGAGGCAATCGCGTCAGAATGTTCAAACAATCCGGTTTCTGAGGTGAGAGCCAACAACCTGGCTTACGCGATCTATACGTCTGGTTCCACAGGTAAATCGAAGGGAGTCCTCATTCAACATAGTAGTCTTGTCAATGCCTATTTCGCTTGGGAGGAAGCCTACCAACTGCGATCGCTAGCCAGTTGTCACCTTCAGATGGCTAACTTCTCCTTCGATGTATTTTCGGGGGATTTAGTCCGTGCTTTGTGCTCTGGTGGCAAGCTCGTTCTGTGTCCTCGCGAGTTCCTGCTAGAGCCTGCATCACTTTATGCGCTGATGCGGCAACAGCAGGTTGACTGTGCAGAGTTTGTTCCAGCGGTTTTGCGAAACCTGATCCAGTACCTGGAAAAGAGCCAACAGAAACTTGACTTTATGCGAATTCTCATCTGTGGCTCCGATAGCTGGTATGTAGGGGAGTATAAAAAATTCCTCAAATTCTGTAGTCCGCAGACCCGATTAATTAACTCGTTCGGGTTAACCGAAGCCACGATTGATAGTACCTATTTTGAAAGCCCGACAGTTAATTTACCCGTTGAACAGTTAGTACCCATCGGTCGCCCATTTGCCAATACTCAGCTTTATATCCTAGACTCACACCTACAACCTGTCCCCATCGGGGTTCCTGGTGAACTGCACATTGGTGGTGCTGGCTTAGCGCGGGGCTATCTCAACCGTCCCGATTTGACAGCAGAAAGATTCATTCCCAATCCCTTTAGTCCTAAATCGAGCGATCGCCATACAGCGGGGTACGGCAGCACACTTCGCCTATATAAAACAGGCGACCTTGCCCGCTGGTTACCCGATGGGAACGTCGAGTTACTCGGTCGTATTGACTATCAGGAAAAGATTCGTGGCTACCGGATTGAGCTGGGAGAAATCGAAGCAACATTGAGTCAGCATCCAGCCGTTCGGGAAACGATTGTTCAGGTTCGAGAAGACTCACCGGGCGAAAAGCGTCTGGTGGCTTATGTGGTTCCCAATTCAGACTATCTCGCGTCGGAAACCTCCCCAGTCCAGACGGATTTGACCACTGAACAGATTTCGCAGTGGCAAATGGTTTATGACTCTGAAGAAAAGCTCTACCATCAGCTCCCTTCTGACTGGAATCCGACATTTAATATTAGTGGTTGGAACAGCAGCTATTCAGGAGAGCCGATTCCAGCCGCCCAAATGCAGGAGTGGCTGGATGGCACGGTTGAGCGGATTGTGTCCTTAAAACCAACCCGCGTGTTAGAAATCGGTTGTGGCACGGGTTTGCTCCTCTTCCAGATTGCTCCTCACTGCGATCGATACTGGGGGATAGACTTTTCGCAAGCTGCTCTCAACTACATCCAGAATGTACTAGAAAGACCGGAGTATCAGCTACCACAGGTAACTCTTTTACAGAGAACGGCAGACAATTTCGAGGGTATAGAGAGAGAAACCTTCGATGCAGTAATTATCAACTCAGTGATTCAGCATTTTCCCAGTATTGACTATTTGCTACAGGTCTTAACCAATGCTGTGGATGCAGCAGAGCCGGGAGGTTTTATCTTCCTAGGAGATTTGCGTAGCCTGCCGCTATTAAAGGCATTTCATACCTCGGTTGAACTGCACAAGTCACCAACTTCATTATCTCTAGACCGATTGCGGCAGCGAGTGCAAGAGCAGACCATGCAAGAAGAAGAACTGGTGATCGACCCAGCCTTCTTCATGGCGTTGAAGCAGCATTTCCCCAAAATTAGTCACGTACAGATTCAGCCGAAGCGAGGTTACTCCCACAATGAGATGACAAAGTTTCGTTATGACGTAACTCTGCATATCGGCACCTCAGTGAATACGACTCAGGACTTCCCCTGGTTGGATTGGCAGACGCAGCAACTCACACTCACTTCTGTCCGCCAGTTGCTACAGTCAACCCAACTAGAGATGCTAGGGATTACGAATGTAGCGAATTCACGTCTTGTGGCAGAGGTCAAGGCGATGGAATTGCTAAGTAGTGACTCCGGACTGAATACTGTCGGCGAGTTACTGCAAGCCTTGCCAGAAGTCACATCCGAGTCTGGGATAAATCCCGAAGACTTATGGAGCCTGAGTCAGGATTTCCCGTATGTCACGCATATTAGTGGGTCAGGTTCGAGTACAGATGGAAGTTATGATGTTGTATTTCAGCGTTGCCCGACAGTTGGCAGTGCTGTGTTTCCCCAAAAAGTACCGTCTTTTCCTGGAGAAGCGATTTGCCTTAAACCGTTGAGTGCTTATGCCAATAATCCGCTACAGGGGAAATTGGTGCGGGAATTGGTGCCACAACTACGCCGGCACCTTCAGGAAAGGCTACCAGAGTATATGATGCCTTCGAGCTTCGTAACGCTAGAGGCTTTGCCCCTGCTGCCCAACGGGAAGGTAAATCGTCAGGCACTGCCAGCACCTGATACGGTCAAGCTTGATTTAGACGCAACCTATGTAGCTCCGCGCACCCCTATTGAAGAAACGTTAGCCCAGATTTGGGCTGAAGTATTAAGGGTTGAGCAGATTGGCATTGACGACCATTTCTTTCAGTTGGGAGGGCACTCTCTGCTCGCGACTCAAGTTATTTCTCAAATCC
>DATNQL010000305.1:0-6083 GCA_036704025.1 Stenomitos sp. | reverse complement strand
GTTGGCGGCGCTCATTGGTATCGACGCCGCCGCCAGTCGCCTCAACAGGCTCTTCGAGCAACGGAGGAGCCAAGAGAGCCAGAAGATATTCAGTAAAATAACTTTGAAATTAAGAAAATAACGATGAAATGAAGGGACTATCCCTTAAAAAATACAGTATTAACAATAATTCAGTTTGTGTTTTGGCGGATTGCTCTTGCAAGCTCTAGGATTCTCTCAGGGTAGGAATAACCTACCCTACCAATCCAATCCAATCTTGACGTAAGTACTCTATTGCAGAACTTCTAGTTCCTACTGTTAAGTCGCTAGAAATTTGAACTATTCTTGTATTCAATCTGGTAGCGACCTTCCTTATATCCATGAAGAATTAATCTCTGTATCCTGAGTGAGGAAGGTTACTTAATCAATCCTGAAGTGTTTGTCTTGAATTCCTAAATGGTTGAGTAATTCACTCAATTCACGGTTGCTGAGCTGGTATAAATGTTCGTGAGTCAATTTATAAGTCGTACCGCGAATCAGGCATTGCAGCCCAACAGGTTCAACTCCTTGGCGCAGGATCATACCTTCGCTAGCTTCATAAACTCTAAAAGTCAAAAAAGTATTCGGACCGTACTGAAGAGAGATGGTTGTGCTGGAAAGGCTCTCTAATTGTTGGTAAAAATTTCCTGACATATAAGCATACTGGGATTTAGGCTGGCTTAAGGGGGCGGCGACTCTTTGCATTGTTCTGTTTGCTGTAGCACTCATTACATCTATTATGGTTGCCTCCAGATTGAGACTGCCTACGCCAAGCTGCGTAAGTTCTCTCCGTAAATATGCGTATTTCCGTAAATATACGGAACTCTCTTATCCTTACGGGGAGGGGATTTAACCACTTTAAATCACTCTTATATCTCGATGATATCACTTCTGTTTTGTGACTTCCGTCGGAGAATATTTGTAAGGGCTGATTTGGTGTATAGGCAACTTCCTCGTGAAAAACTTACCTCTACGTGTAGAAACTATACACAGGAAAAGTTTTGTAATTTTTTCTATTTAAAGAATAAAAGAAAATCTATTTTCACAGGGGTTTTTCAAGTTAGAACTCTCTCCCTCATTAAGTTATTTATTTGACGAGCAAAGAATATTGAGGAACAAAAATTACCGACGCCCTTGGTTCCCTTGACCGATTGGAGATTTTGGTGAATGGCATTAACCCCATCGCTGAATCTAAGAGATTGAAATGAGGAGAACCACCAGTATTTTTCTCGACTCAATAGGGCTGAAGCAACCGTTACGGAGCTAAGACCTATTAGATTTCCCGTTTGAGTCACAATGACTATTCTTTGCCAAAATGAAAAGGAGTGATACTATTTGGGTTGAGAGGGGTCATATTTAAAGTTCTACAACAACCTACAGGCGAAGCTCTCAAAATCCCAAATTTAGCATCTCAAATCTAAAAGAATATGACCTGGTTTTTTCGGATGTGCCGTGAGTACTAAAACTGTTGATACTATTCTGAACCGTGCCTTAGGGGGTGGAGACTTATCCCCAGAAGAGGGCATTTTACTCCTGAAGCAAACCGAATCGCAGGTGATCGCAGCCATTCGCCATACAGCCGATCAGCTACGTCAACGGCAAGTGGGCGAGACTGTCACCTATGTGATCAATCGCAACATTAACTTCACCAATATCTGTGAACAGCACTGTAGCTTCTGTGCCTTCCGTCGTGATGCCAGTGAAGACGGTGCCTATTGGCTCAACTGGCAGCAAATCCAGGACAAGACATGGGATGCCGTGCAGCGAGGGGCTACGGAAATATGTATGCAGGGAGGACTGAACCCAGAGGCAAAAATCAATGGTGCCTTTTTGCCTTATTACCAGCAGTTAGTCAAAGCCATTAAGGAGGTAGAACCTCAGCTGCATCTGCACGCCTTCTCACCCCAAGAAGTGCAGTTTATTGCCGATCACGACGGAATTAGCTATGCCGAAGTCATTACCGCACTGCAAGAAGCGGGTGTTAGTTCCATGCCGGGAACGGCAGCAGAAATTTTAGATGATAACGTCCGACGGATTCTGTGCCCAGAGAAGACGAATACAGCCGCCTGGTTAGAGATTGTGGGAACGGCACATCGGTTAGGGATGCCAACCACCAGCACGATGCTTTCAGGTCATATTGAAACACCCGAACAGCAGATGGAGCATTTGGAGAAATTGCGATCGCTCCAACAAATCGCTCGCGATCGGGGCTACCCTGCTTACATCACTGAATTTATCCTGCTACCCTTTGTGGGTCAAGAAGCTCCCAAACCCTTACGTCGTCGTGTTGGACGCGATCAACCCGTTTTAGAAGATTCTCTCTTACTGACAGCCGTCGCTCGGATTTTCCTCGGTAACTGGATTCCCAATCATCAACCTAGTTGGGTGAAATTGGGTTTGGATGGGGCGACACAAGCTCTCGAATGGGGTTGTAATGATATTGGCGGCACCTTGATGGAAGAGCATATCACTACAATGGCAGGGGCTAAGGGAGGCACCTGCATGGAGGTAGAAACGTTGCAGCAGGCGATTAGCTCTTTAGAGCGTCCTTACCAGCAACGAGATACACTCTATCGATATCTTCCGATGCCTCAAGATGCAGTTCAAACGGTGAGGTAAAAATGAGTCAGGAATCAGAATTCATTAGATAGTTAACTTGAACTGATCGCTATGGGCAAGAACGAGGTAATAGCAATTTCGACGACACACCAAGATCAATGAATCGGCACTCTAGCCAGTCTGTAGACTTACGTCAATCTGATTCTCCAATCAGGGTAAATGCCGCCCAGTTTTTGGGGTTGGGGTGTTGTTTCATCGTCGTCAGCATCGCCTGACGCAGCGCTTGAGCTTTATCAGGATTCTTTTGCCAATTTTGATAAAACTCGCTCATTAATGAGGCTGTAGGCGCGTCTGGCACTGACCAGAGGGATACTAAAACACTGGGTACACCTGCGCTAATTAAGGAGCGAGATAAGCCAATTACGCCATCACCGGTGATTCTGCCTCTGCCAGTATTGCAGGCACTCAGGACGACTAACTCGGCATTGAGTTTCATGTCGAGGATTTCTTCAGCAGTGAGTAAGCCGTTAACTTTGCCGATTTCTTCTTTATAGGAGGAGTCAGGAGCAAGCGCGATCGCACTTCCGATTCCTCGCTCATCATCCAATAACCCGTGCGTTGCCAGATGAATGATTCGGGCTTTGGGTAGAAGTTGGACTACAGCTGATTTGGTGGCAAGGTTACCGATGAGGGGTTTGGTGTTGAGCATAGGGGCAATTGCCAGCGCTTCCTCTTGTGCGCCCGGTAAAGGGGCTAACGGTTGCGGCTTTTCTCCGGGTGCTGGCGGTACACTGGGCATGATCGGATTCCCGACAACGAGTGCATCCTGTGGCTGTAGAGGCTTTGGCATTCGTGCCCCTACCTGTTCGCTTTGTTTACGGGTTAGCTCTAACACCTGAATCGAAGGAGCGGTGAGGAGGGTATGTTTTTCAATCAGGTATTTGCCATCTTTACCTTGTAGGGCAGGGAAGGGAACGAGGAATAGAGACTCTTGAGGAAAGAAGACAACGCGATCGCTTGGATCAGTCGGTAAGAGGTCGGCAATGGGTTCAATCAGCAGTTGATAGAGTTGCTGTAAAACCGCAGTTGGGTTGGCAACATCTACTCTGGCAACGACTTCTAAGCCACGCCCTCTCACGCCAATCGAGTCACGGCTGCTCGTCACAAGTTCGGCTAGTGAGGTATTTTGTTTCTGCCACAGGGGTTTGAGGTCTACTTTACGGAAGGTAATAGCACCAGTAGACTGTACTACCCATACGTAAAGAGCAGATTCATGCACCTTCTGCTCTACAACGCTTTCAGCTCCATAGCTGTCGAAGCCAGCATCCTTAATATCATCAACAATGGAGTACTCTACCAAGGTGGCATTCTGGGCTTTAGCGACCTCCTTGATTTGGGTTACAGAGATGGAGGGAATGACTGGGGAGACAGTTCCTGTCTTTGGAATCCGGGATGCAAGAAGCTCAATAAAGGCTCTAGCTCTGCCGCGTTCAGCAATTTCCAGGGCAGCATCCACTTTGTTTTGAGCAATGAGAACTCGTTGTAGGCTGCGGTAGGTCGTGGACTGCGCTTCAAGCTGCTGAATTTTGGAGAGATTTCTCTCAACCTTAGTATGAGCTTCATTTCCTTGAAATACTGCTGGCTGATTGATGTCATCTCGTAGGTTTTCCCAAATAACAATTGCTTCTAGCAGATTGTGCTCTGCTTCAGATAACCGACCAGCCCCTTCCAGTGCCACTCCCAAATCACTTAAAGAGCAACCAATATATTGCGTGATTTTCAATTCGCGAGCGATCGCTAAACTCTGTTGATGATAGTCGATCGCTTTGTTGTACTCTCCCAAAGCACTGTAAGCTCTACCTAAACCACTCAGGGCAGATTCTACTCCTGGAGGATGGTTCTGTTCGCGCACGATGACCAGACTCTGCTGCTGGTAGTCGATCGCTTTGTTATATTCTCTCAGGCGATAGTAAACCTCTCCCAAACTGCCTAGAACTTCTCCCTCGGGTATACGATATTTAAGCTCACGCTCAATGGCTAAAGACTTTTGCAAGGAGTCGATGATTTTTGAATAGTCTCCGAGATAATCAGAAAATTGACTGAAAGTCCTGTAGGTTCCAGACAACGCTTGCAGGGATTGCTCTACATCTTCGGGATTTTTCAACTCGCGAGCGATGGCTAAACGTTGCTCTTGGTATTCACTTGCCTTGCTAAGCTTCTCCTGTATGGAGGAGAACAAGGAGTTCATTATGGAGGAGGAAGAGTTCGCTTGGAGAGAGAAAGGAGAGTCAAAAGAAGTCTGATTGCCGAACGTTGCTAATAGATAGTAAGCCTGTCCCAGGCTAGCCAGAGCATCTTCCTCTCCTTTGCGGTCTTTAATTTGCCGATAGATTTCTAGCGATCGCTGCAAGGTTGCAATCCCTGTTTCAAATGCTGTACGACGAACTTGAGCATCTTGCCGCAAAGCTGCATTTTGTTTTTGAGGATTGGTCTGAAGCTGCTCAGCTAATTGAGTTCCTAATTTTGCCAGCAGCTCGTACTGTTTAGCTGGCGTCCATTGCTGTAGCAATCGGTCTGCTTCGGCTTTTCTAGTCTCTCCTACAACGTTATTTCCCACTGGAGAATCCGCTACCGAAACAGCATTGTCACTATTGCTCGTCTCTTGTCCAAGAGCTAATCTCTGCCTCTGGTAGCTAATTGCATTAGGAGAATCTCCCAGAGCGCGGTAAGCATATTCCAGTTTTTCTAAAGCAAACCTCTCCGATTCAACATCTTTTTTCGGTTCACAAAACTTACATACATCATCTTGTTTGGGTTCACGAGCAATCGCTAATAGCTTCTGCTCATAGTCGATCATTTTGCGGTAATCTCCCAGAGTGTGGTAAATCTCTCCCAAACTTTTCAAAGCCGATTCTTCAAAGAAACGATCTTTCAACTCGTGCGCGATCGCTAAAATTTGCTGCTGATAATCAATCGCTTTCTGGTAATCGCTGAGTGTATTGTAAGCATTTGCCAAAGATATTAAAGCACTTAGCTCCCCTTTTCGGTCTTTGATCTGCCGATAGATTTCGAGTGCCTGCTGCATGGATTTTAATCTCAATTCGCGGCTGATAGACTCATCGTATCCCTGCTGTAACA
The DNA here is from genome assembly GCA_036704025.1 of Stenomitos sp. Classification (GTDB taxonomy): domain Bacteria; phylum Cyanobacteriota; class Cyanobacteriia; order Cyanobacteriales; family Coleofasciculaceae; genus Allocoleopsis. Next base: position 368 of record DATNQL010000305.1, on the reverse strand, counting down.
GTCGGTCTGCTTCCGTTTTCCGCCCATCTGGGGTTTGAGCCAAAACCTGGGAGTTTAGGATTTTAGATTTTGGATTTTGGATTAATTGAACATTGTCAATTGTCAGAGTAGCCAGGAGGGCGAGAAGGGCGATAAGTCCGATTCTTTGGAGCCGCATATCTGTCTTTAGGAGGTAGCAGGTCAATCAGATTGTATGTCTGACCCTTGAGAGGTTATGTAAATTGACGGCTGCTTTTCAGAGATACCGTTGCGGCTGTAAAGGTATAGGTAAAATTCTGGTAATACCGTATCCCATTGGTATCGCACTGTGCCAAGAATTATCCTTAAAGTGTACGAAGAAATTCTGACGGGCATCTGGCACCAAACCA
>DATNQL010000304.1:0-8899 GCA_036704025.1 Stenomitos sp. | reverse complement strand
GGCGGGTCATGAAGTCGCCACAGCCCTCCCCAACTTTGCCCTACAAATTGGTGTGGTCGCTCTGATGGTTTGGCTGTTTCGTGTTGATCGGCAGACAGAACGTAAACCTTAAAACAGATTAACGTTAGTAATCATGTCAATATTTTTAAGGGTAGGGGCGCTCTGAGCTAGAATCTATACGTTTCACTAGTATTCCATCATGGATTATTAGCTGTCGGGGTGAGTCAGCCAATGGTATGGTATGACTGACTAATTAGTGTTTATCCTTTCACAGCTTAACCAATACCGTCCTCTCTATCCCTTCTCAGGCTCTGCAGATACTCTGCCTCTGTCGAGTTCATCCGAAACTATGGAAATCGAACAGCGACTAGGTCTATACCAAGTTTTTCTTAAGCTCTACGAGCATCATCGCACTCTGCTCGACGAAATTCTCCAGCTTGAAAAAACGACTAGTAAAAGTCTTTCCAGTGTCCCAACCCGATGTGTCACGGGTGTGATTCAGGGTGAACAAGTCTATGTGGTCACCAATCTGGCAGATGGAAAAACTCAGACCTTACTACAGTCTCAAGGCATCTGGACAATCGGACGCGATCGCCAACTTTCTATCCCTATTGCAGATCGACGCTTGTCTCGGCGACATGCTGTAATTCAATACATTCAGAACGAAGGTTTTTACCTGGTTGACCTCGACAGCACCAATGGCTCTTTCATTAATGGTGAGCCGGTACATGGTCGTATGCCCTTGAAAGATGGCGATCGCGTTCGACTGAGTAACCTCGCCTTTTCTTTTTTCCTATGTAACGACACGCAGACGTTAGACGAAACTCCTCCAGATATTCTGGCGAAACTGAACACGGCAAGCGTCATACCCACTCCGGTAACGGCACAACCATCAGCGGAACCCTTGTCAGAACAGAACTTACAAACCCCACCTGTTGAGCACAAAGAGCAAACGTCAGAATTTTGGCAAGATGACTTTAACGTCGAAGATTTAGCTCCAGACGTTGCCATACCCCAGCTAAGTCCGACTCAACAGTCAGAAATCTTAGACCGCTTTTTCAGTCGGCAAATTCAGAAGGTGACCGATCAAAATTAAACCAAGGTTGAAGGTTAAAGATAGATTAGTTCTAACTTCCTAACCTTCAACCCTTTAGCGGCTCAAATTAAACGTCCTCAAACAGCTCGTCTTCTTCCTCAATCTCAACAGGAGAGACGGAGTTCGCTTGAACAACGGCTCCCATATCCAGCTTCTCGCGCACTTGTTTGTCAACATTCGCGGCAAACTCAGCATTCTCTTCCAGATACTTGACAGTATTATCGCGACCTTGGGCAATATTGTCACCGTTGTAGCTGTACCAAGCTCCTTTACGAGTAATAACGCCAGTTTGCTCAGCTAGGTCAACCAAACACCCCAACCGGGAAATCCCACTGCCAAAGATAATGTCAAACTCGGCAATGCGGAAAGGAGGTGCAACTTTATTCTTCGCCACCTTGACTTTGGCACGGATGCCGTATTCGCCTTCACTCCCCTTCTTCAGGGTTTGAATTCGACGAATATCTAGACGAACCGAAGCATAGAATTTGAGGGCATTACCACCGGTTGTCACTTCTGGACTGCCGTAGGTAACGCCAATTTTTTGGCGAAGCTGGTTGAGGAAAATCACTGTACAGCCTGATTTTCCAATGTTCCCGGCGACTTTACGCAGCGCTTTACTCATCAAACGCGCCTGCAAACCAACCTGGTTATCGCCCATTTCACCTTCAATTTCCGCACGCGGCACTAAAGCCGCCACAGAGTCGATAATCACGATATCCACTGCCGAAGAACGCACGAGCTGATCGACGATTTCCAGCGCCGCTTCGCCGTTGTCCGGTTGGGAAACCAAGAGGTTGGCGATGTCAACCCCTAAAGCCGCTGAGTAGGTGGGGTCTAGGGCGTGTTCCGCATCGACAAACGCGGCAACGCCTCCAGCTTTCTGCACTTCCGCCACCGCATGTAAGGCTAAAGTGGTCTTACCGGAACTTTCTGGTCCATAAATTTCAATAACGCGCCCTTTGGGCAAGCCACCGCCCAAGGCTAAATCCAACGTAATTGCGCCCGTGGAGATCGTCTCCACCTTCATGCGAGTGGCATCTCCCAAACGCATAATGGAGCCTTTGCCAAAGGTGCGCTCGATCTGGTTTAGCACCAAGTTCAGGGCTTTTTCCTTGTCGGGACTGTTTGTGATTTGGGTAGCCATTAATGCCTCAACAACGGGGGACTAGGATGTGTTGGAAATTACAGTTCAAGTGTTCTCATATTTTAACGCTCAGCCAGGAAGAGTTGAAGGCGAGTTTATCATTCTATAAGATGCTCAAAACCTGTATCTACAGCCATTTTGGCACATTTGCCCGCCCAGTATCAGGGTTTTTTATACCTGGTCAATATAATATCTCTTAGCCAGTAACGGGGCTGTAATACAGGTTGCCAATTTCGTGAACTCGCTGAGTCTCCTGCTTACTAATTGAGCAACTTGAGAGATTCGCAAGCCAACGATAGGCCGTTGGTGTGGGTCAAACTGGGTTCATCACGCCGTTGACTTCCTGTTCTCCATAAATTCAGTAATTTCCGCAAGCTTAAAGTAAAAAATATGACTTTTGATTTAAATGAATCACTGATACCAGAGGCGGCTTTATCGGTTACAGGATTAACCGACTACATCCAGGACTTGTTAGAGCAGGATGATCAACTGCGGCAGGTTTGGGTGATCGGGGAAGTCTCTAGTGCAAACCAACATCGGAGTGGCATATTTTTCACACTCCAAGATCCGGATTCTAAGGCGTCGATTCAATGTGTCGTCTGGACGAGCCAACTCGGTAAGCTGGTTCAGTTGCCGATGCCGGGGGAGCAGTTGATTATTTTGGGTAGTATCCGAGTTTATCCACAACGAGGACAGTATCAGTTAACAATTTGGCAGGCATTGCCAGCCGGTGAGGGGTTACAGGCATTGCGTTATCGCCAGTTACGCAATCGACTGGAGGCAGAAGGGTTATTGGCTCAAGCACGGAAACGCTCACTCCCCAATCATCCTCAAATTATTGCTGTCGTTACCTCACCTCAAGCGGCTGCTTGGGGGGATATTCAACGCACACTTCGGCATCGGTATCCCGGTTTACGGGTATTGTTATCACCCGCGCAGGTACAGGGAGAATTGGCTCCCACCTCAATTGTGGAAGCGATTGAGCGAGTTGAGCAGGATGGGAGAGCGCAACTGCTGATTTTGTCGCGAGGAGGTGGAGCCTCAGAGGATTTGGCTTGTTTTAATGATGAACGGGTGATCAGGGCGATCGCAGAATGCTCCATTCCCGTTTTAACTGGGATTGGTCATCAACGCGATGAATCGTTAGCTGACTTGGTAGCAGATGTCTGTGCTCACACACCTACAGCAGCCGCAGAATTAGCAGTTCCGGAACTTGAGAGTCTTTATGTGGAACATCAACAACGGCAACAGGCTCTGAATAACGCAGTGAATCAAGTGTTGAACACCTCCAACCAGCAACTGCAACGTCTCAAAGAACGAATGCAGCGCCTACCCCTGGAACGACAACTGCGGGATGAACAAAAAGCGATCGCACAGAAGCGTCAGCAATTGATTCAATGCACATCACGACGTATAAGTCAAGCCAACCGGCATTGTGAATTTCTCCGGCAAAAACTAGCCACCCTTAATCCAGAGAATGTCCTGAAACGTGGTTATGCGGTGGTGCGAATGGAAAACGGCATGATTGCGCGATCCGCAGCTAATTTAGTGTCTGGACAGGAATTACAGATTCAGCTCGGTGAGGGGGCAGTAAAAGTTAAAGTTATACAAAATCTGCACTGATAGCCGCTAAACGCGTTAGCGATCGCCTTCAGTCTCTTCAGCCCTTTGGGACAGAATCCCTACGGCTTGGGATTTTTCTCCGGCTGCGGCATACTGCTGAGAAATATCGGCCCAAATCATGGCTTTCGTATCAGCATCTTGGAGGGTATTGGCGACCTCTAGGGCTTGGGACAGAATTTCCATCGCTTGGGATTGCTGTCCTGCGGCGGCATACTTTTGGGCAATATCTGTTAATACCCAAGCTTTGATGTCATCATCTGGGATCGTTTTGGCAACGTCTAAGCATTGGGAGAGGCTGCGAATGCCTTGCACCTGTTGATTCGTGTTGGGAGAGCTAGTAATTGCCTTTAATGCCTTCTCTTTAAGAGAGCCAGAATCGATGGCTTCAGCTACCACCAGGGCTTGGTTGTACTGACCCGTGACGGCATAATTAACACCGTTATAGGCCAAAGCCGCATCCTTACTTAAAATAATCCGTCCTGTTTCCTTGTCGCTGGTACGATTGAGGTATTGGGTATTAGAGCCACACTCTAGGACATTACCCTGCACAGTTGGCTCAGTGAGGTCACTCCGTTCATCCAGAGCCATAGGCTCACAAGCGATCGCGATCGTTACAAGTTTATCCGTTCCATCGTTAGCCGCTTCAAGGAAAACCCCCCCCACATAGCTTGTCACCTCCTTGTTACGGGACGTTGCATAGTTCAATACGGATAAAGGTGTGACATGAGTGGAATATTCGTAATTTTCTGTGGGATTTTTCATGCCAATCGCCAGGGCTTGAACAGAATCCGCAAACTTCTGATGCTTTAAGAAGTACGATTGCTGGGCACGGTTGATGATACCAAGACCGCTTTTGCCTTGACAGGACTGGCAACCTTCTTGATAAACCATAAAACTGGGTACAGCAACCGCAACAACCAAAACAGCCGCCGATTGGAGCAACGCGATACCCCCGATCCGACCATCGCGAGCTTTCTGGACAGTTCCTTCACGGTTGCGACTGGCGGATTGCAATGCCATGAGGGCTTGACGTGCCTGAGAAAAGCGTCGTTCAGGAGCGGGGTCTATCAGTTTCTCAAGCCAGTGAGCGAAACTAGGAGTAAGACTGACTTTATCCTGAAATTGCAGACGCATCCGCTGTTGGGATAAGTGGGCTGGAGATGTGCCGGTTAATAAATGAATTAAAGTTGCTCCCAAAGCATACAGGTCACTGGCACTCACGGCACGTCCCCGCAGTTGTTCTGGTGGAGCATAACCGCCAGTCCCGACGACTGTAAAAGTCACTCCCTCTGCCTGGGCTTTTTCTTGCACTGTCCCAAAATCCACTAAGTAAACTTGCCCATTCTCGGCCTGAATAATATTGCTGGGCTTGATGTCAAGATGCAGAACTGGGGGACTTAATTGCTGTAAATAAATCAAAATATTTAGCAACTGAGTCGCTATCTCTTTGGCCTCAGCTTCACTAAAACACTTGCGAGTGTTGAAGAGTCGTTGTAAGGATAAGCCTTTTATATAATCCTGTACTAATCCAAACCAAGGTAGACCTCCGCCTGTCTCTTTGTCTACCCAAAAATAATCACAATATTTGGGAATTTGGGGATGGTTAAGATGTTTCAAGACTTGCGCCTCTCGTTCCAATAACTTCAGGTCATCCCACGGTGTCTCAGGGCTAAAAGGCAACAGTTTAAGAATAACTGGCTGTTTAGGTTCTGCTGCTAAATCAAAAGCCAGCCAAGTTTGACGGCTGGGATTGTGGCTCAATTTTTGAGAGAGTTGATAACGTCCCTGTAAAATCTGTTCGGCTTGCAGCATAATTTGTGGTTGTTAGTTGTGCGTTAATCTCAAATCTGGACTTCACCCTGCTATCGCTCATCGTCTGGCTTCATCACTATCCCGTGTTAGCGCGGCGAGACATCCTCACGTCAAGGGTCAAATACCCTAAGATAGAGATCAATCGACAATCTAAACCATTAAATAGAGCAACTTTAACTCTCATTTCTTTCCTCATTGATCTGGCGGACAGCCAATCTTTAATTTTTTTGGTCAACCATTCATACTCCGTGTCCGATAGTTTTTGACCCAATACGTATCTCTGATTGTTCGACTGGATCACTATTCCTTCAAACGGTATCGCTTCAATGCTTGGAATGTCTGAAATTTGGCAAGAGCTGTAGCGTTCATTATTGAAAATTAATAAAACTTCATTAAGATCTATATTTCATAACGGCTGTTCAAAAATGATAGGGTTACTCTTTTTATAGAAAGGTAAACTTTGAAGGCCAAAGCTAGCCAAGCGTGCTTGATTGATATCATCTTGAACTCTTTTCAGTTCTTTTACAGTCTTTTTTGCTGACCCTAGGAAAAAGAAGATTAACAAAATAACAAGGAATAAGGCAGATAGCTTTAAATGACCCAGTAATCTGGCAAAGACTACCGAAGAAATCGCTAATATTCCTATTGTTATGGGTGCAATCAGTAAGAGCAATGATGTGAAACTCAGAAGTAATTTTTCCCCAAACTGAATTAGGTTATTCAGGGATAACCGACCGACTCGATTTTGAATCAATAAGTGATTTTGATTGGCTTGAGCTTGAATTCGCCGTGTTGCTGATTTACGGGGGGTTGGTTTTGTAAAGTTAATCTCGACTCCGGAACGGTAGTACCGATCTCGTGGGTGTGACCACTTATGCAAGAAAACTCATGAAAGAACCGGATTTTTCAACAGACAAGACTGATGCGTTGAGTTCTTGCTTCCATCCTCATCCCTTCACTTCCAGGATCTAACTGATGTGAAGGGGAAATTCCCCTGAGCCATAGGCACTAGCAGTAGTTCATCGCTGAATTAACGTCCCGACTCCTGACTTGAAGCGCTGCGAGCTTTGATACCTGTGTGAACTGGTTAAAGGTAAAGGAGGAGTTAGATTTTTCCCTGCCTCTATCCTGGAAAATCCCGCAAAACCTGTCAATGTCTTCCCTGCGATAGTGTGTGTCTCATCCAAGGCAAATTTAAGCTGGAGCCTGTAAGTTAGCTGTTTTGAGGCAAAATTGTATGAGTTCTGAGCACCCTAATTCATCGATCAACCCAGAAAAAGAGCCGCATCAAGAGGACTCTAGCCTCAAAGATACCGTCGATCCACAAGATTTAGCTTATACGAGCGGCTCTGTCTCAAATCCAGATGAACTTCGCAGTAACCCGGCAGTTGTTCCTCAAACGCTGGATGAACCGGCTGATATCCGAGAGGGTTTCAAGTTCGACACCGATGCAGACACAGATTAATCATCAACGGCTGCGCCCAATTTCTTGACGCCGCAGTAGCCCCGCAACGGGGAGGAGAGCCAGATTATTTTGCCCCTCCGTTAAGGGCAGGGCTAATTTATTGTCGTTAGAGAAATTTGAGAAGCGGGGGGAGCTGGGGAAGCTGAGGGAGTAATTTATACTCGTACAGAAGGCTCAGGAATTTTCTCTGATTACCATGAATTAGCCCTGCCGTTAAGGGGGAGTAAACGATCCAGGTAAATTGAGAGGGGTTAAGCTCTTGCCGGGAGATTGAGTTCTTTGTCAAAGTGAGAGAATTAACCGCATTACTGCTCTTATGATTAAACCTGCTCGTGCCTCGAAGTCCCCTCAAGTTGATGCCTCCCGCCCGAAAGATTGGAAGTATGAGGCTACTGTTGCTGAAGTAGAAACGATTATTCAACAGATTGAAACGGGTGAATTAGAACTTGCCGACGTTTTTGAGCAATTTGCCGCCGCTGTGAGGTATCTGCGTCAGTGTGAAGCTTTCCTACAAGAGCGGCAGCAACAAATGGATTTGTTGATTGAGACACTCGAAGAAGAGTCAGATTTTTAGGGTGCTGCAACTCTAAAGTTGACTCCAGTTGAACCGATTATCTAGCCCAGTCTTTGAATGCCCACATGTTTGGTAAAGGCATACCAATCTTGACTAAAACCCTTAAATTCAATATCTTTTAGGGTAAATTTAACATGGTTCCGATCGATGGGTAATTTAACAACATTATTGGCATCGGGCTTGTCTGTTAAAAGCACCAGTTCAGTGCCTGCGGGGATAACTTGTTTTGATTGCTCGTTGAGTACACTACTGTCGTCAACGGGTTCTCGTTTGATCACCGTGTCTACATTGAAGACTAGTTTTAAGAAGCCTTGTTGATTCCCAATGGTTGTTTTATCGACTGGAATTTTGACGATATTTTTTTCGGTTTGCTTGGAAACCATTGCATCAACCGTTGTTATAGCGCTGAGTGCTTTTTGAGTGATTTCGGTATCTTTTGAATAGGCATACCAATCACTATTAAAGCCTTTGAATTGAAGTTTTTCAAAGGTTAACCTATAGTGGTCTTGGTTGCTGGAGGGTGGCCCATAAGATTGGATCACAAGTAACGTACCGACAGGAACCGACTGACGCTTATTACTCGGCAGTTCCGAGGCTTGAATAACTTCTCGTTTCAGAATTGTATCTCGTTTAAAGAGAATTCGGGTTAAGCTTGCCATATTTTATCCTGAACATTAGATAAGTTTGACAATGTATTCTTCAACTGATACTGCCATGTTTCCAGACTTACTTGTCAGATATTTATATATTTCTTAAGCCTGCACGAATAATTTGTTGTTTCAACAAGGAGAAAGAAAGGAGCGCGATCGCATCCTTCATCTTTAGCCTTGGGCTTTTCCAAATACTAACGGTGATTTAACTGATACTGCCGCGCTTGCGGGCTTCCTTATAGGAGGTTCCGACATTTCTTAAACCGACGCGAATCATTTGTTGTTCTAGCAGGGCGAAGAAACGGGCGCGATCGCCACCTCGGACAACGGCTTGATTATGCGCCTCTGCCAAAGCTACCGGATAGCCAAATCCTTTGTGAACCTGTGCTAGGGTCAAACTGAGAGCTTGATTAAGTAACGAGGAATTCTCGGCAACCCATTGAGGCATTTCGATCCGAGCCACTTCTGTGCCAACGTGGACATAGCAAAAGTAGATGCGATGAGCGCCGTACAACTCCAAAATTCGGGTAGAACT
>DATNQL010000303.1:0-3361 GCA_036704025.1 Stenomitos sp. | reverse complement strand
GGGTAAAAGAGGGTGATGATTGGGTGAATGTTGTTTCAATCCCTGATAGGGATTTAAGTTGATTTAAACCGTGTTCGTGACAGTACCAGAGGCGGTCTGCGTTTCAATCCCTGATAGGGATTTAAGTTGATTTAAACATCTGGCTTCAACGACATCTAGAGCCACGACATATTGTTTCAATCCCTGATAGGGATTTAAGTTGATTTAAACCGCCGGTGCCCAGACCCCATACTGTATTTAGTTTTCAAGGTGCAGATTCGACAACCTGATCTCAATATACCATTACAGCCATCGATTAAAAAACAACCGCCCACAGAAAAACGCCTAAAACTCAATCTCCGTAAAGCTTTCAATCTCGGTGACAACCTCATTTTCCCCCAAAAAGCTTCAAACCCTAGTGGGATAAGCAATACAGCCCCAATTTTTGACCCTCTCCAAGAAACACCTACTGGTTGTCACCAAAAGAGCCGAAAAACCTAAAAATCCCGATGAGTGAACGGCTTAGCATCCTTACCCGCGTAAGGAGCAACAATGTGACCATTCCCTGTCATTTTATACTTATAAGTAATCAACCCTTCTAACCCCACCGGCCCACGCGGCGGCATCTTTTGAGTGCTAATTCCCACTTCTGCACCAAAGCCATAGCGGAAACCATCCGCAAAACGGGTAGAACAGTTGTGGAACACATTCGCCGAATCCACTTGATCCAAAAAGGTATTCGCAATACCTGGGTCTTCTGTGACAATCGCATCCGTATGCCGAGAACCGTAAGTATTGATATGGGCGATCGCCTCATCCAGAGAGTCTACAACTTTAATCGACAAAATTAAATCGTTGTACTCCGTAGACCAATCTTCTTCAGTGGCGGCGGCAATCTCCAGAATCTGGCAGGTAGCTTCATCCCCGCGCAATTCCACATGACGTTTTTGTAAAGCCGCCGCCGCTAACGGTAAAAATGTTGGCGCGATCGCAGAATGCACCAGCAGCGTTTCAATCGCATTACACACCGCTGGATATTGCGTTTTCGCGTCCACCGTAATCTCAACGGCCTTTTGAAGTTCCGCCGCCCTATCTATATATAAATGACAAATTCCATCCGCATGACCTAAAACGGGAATGCGAGTATTTTCCTGCACATACCGCACAAATTCATTAGACCCTCTGGGAATAATTAAATCCACATATTCATCAAGCTGCAACAAAGCGCGGATTTCTTCTCGGGTTGTCAGCAATTGCACCGCCGTCGAGTCTACCGCCGTTGTCGATAACCCTTGATGAATTGCTTTCACCAAAGTTTCACAAGAACGAATCGCTTCTTTGCCCCCTTTGAGAATTACCCCATTCCCCGATTTAATCGCCAAGGAGGTAATTTGAATCAAGGCATCGGGACGCGCTTCAAAAATAATCCCCAAAACCCCCACCGGACAGCTAATCCGTTTCAGGATTAATCCTTCATCCAGTTCCCGCTGAATTTGCACTGTACCCACGGGATCAGCCAACTTCCCCACGTCGCGCACACCATCAATCGCGGCTTTCAGCTTTGTTTCATCCAGCTTCAGGCGATTATACAAAGGCTTAGCAATGCCCTCCGCCTGTGCCGCTTGGCAATCCGCCGCGTTTGCCGCCAAAATTTCTGGAGTCGCAGCTTCTAAGGCTTGCGCGATCGCTTCTACTGCTTGGTTTCTCGCCTCGGTGGGGAGTACCGCCAACTGCCGTGCAGCTTGACGGGTGGCTTTAGCGATCGCGGTTAGGGGAAGGGAAGCAACAGGAGAAGCGGTCATGGCTGTAGAGCAGATACCGAAGTGTAACCCCCTATTTTAGCACAATGCCGACCATTCTCACTAACCGATTTTTCCGGCTTTGGCTTTAATCTGAAGAATCATCTCTCAATTGCGTAACTTTTGCTTATAGAATTCGACTGTTTCTCTATACCTTAAGATGAATGGCACTGACTTAAGCGATCTCCTACAGAATTTGCCCCCTAAATCCCCCAATTTTGGGGGACTTTGAATTCTGACTCCCCCAGAATTGGGGGTTGGGGGGCGGATTGGTTCGTTAAGTCAGTGCCATTCACCTTAAGATCGAATTTTCGATGGAGCTAGGGTTCCTGCTCTAAGCGTGAAAGCAAAGACCACCATCCCAAAAACAACACCCCACACTTAATCCCGCCAAAACAAAACGACACACACCACCGTCCCCACGGTTGTTGATCTTCTCCCTCATTACCATTACAGGGGGTAGCAAAACTCGGTGAAGGCAGGTGTCCTTCCGGTGCACAGGAGTCAAACATCAGGTCGCGAAAGTTCAGCCAGTTTCCCGCCATTCGCCATCCTACCTGTTCACCAAATTCATTGATGTGGGCTTTAAAATCTTCGGTAAAATGACGGCGTTCTGAGGTTTCTGGGTTGATGTTCTCCTGTCCAACCAGACGCTGCAAAATTTGCTTTTGCACGCTAAAGCCAAAACGCCCTTTCGAGAATTTGACCCACAACTGATCAATGGTGCGAAGGTCTACGATGGGAAAATTTTCGCTCGATTCTCTGTCGAGTAAACCTTCCTTCTCACGTCCAGCCGCTTTGAGCATCACCTTTTTGGTTTCCCCTTCGGCTTCTTTCCACTGACCGGCTGCCAACAAATCTCGGAGGCGTGTGTAGTCTACCCCAACTTCTGAATGCAAAGGCCAATACGGCAACAACTTTTGTCGAACACTCTCATTGGCACTATCCCATAGCACGTCATACGCCCCCCACTGGACAGAGCCAGTCTCATGCTTGAGAATCTGAAAAATCCAATTTTTTCCTGACTGACCACATTTAAGCGCTTCGGATAGTACAGCAATTCGAGTTTCCTTCGATTTACTACTCAAATGCGGCTTTAATCCCTCCAGTCCGATTAGACAACTCATTTCTGCTGATGAGGATGGCTCACTCAACAGGAAGTTGTCGGGACGAGGTTGGTTGAGATGATGGGTCATGGGTTTTTCTTTGGTACTCTCCATCCTGATGTGATCATTAGGCGATCCGCTTGCTCCCTATGAAGAGAACTGCTGCGCGCCACGCAATCGCTCCCTCTGAGAGATAGCAATAGTGTAATTTTTTCAACGGTTTCTAACACTCTCACGATTGCCTTATTAGATTTAGAATTAACTCAACCAACCGCGCTTCTCGCTTTCACAAACCGCAATTTATTAGTTAATCATGCTCACTCTATTTAAGCAAGATTTAGGCTATAAAAATTAGAGCTAATATTGGCTATTTGGCAAAAGTCTCATGAATATTAATTCAGAACCGTACTCCTCATCTATCTGAGAACTGAGTAAGTTTAATATTGTCAGGTCAAACTCAAGAGGGCTGACACTACG
>DATNQL010000302.1:0-2339 GCA_036704025.1 Stenomitos sp. | reverse complement strand
GGGAAATTACTGCTCTTAGTATTCAGAACAACAACGTACTTGCGCGATGGGATAAATACGGAAAATTTTTCAGATGGCAACAACTATCCATATTTCATCCGTATTTCAACGGAGAGCTTGCACGAGTTACTTAAGTTATGCATTACAGTTTTCTGGTGTACCCAGGCAGAAATCATCCACCAGTATTTTTGTCGGTTTTTCCCCATCCCCCCCTCCTTTCATCTGACTATTCGGTAAAAGCATTGCGTTACAATGCATAAAAATTGTTTACCTGCCGAACCTGACTCAATGAGTACTTCACCTGCCAATAATCTCTCCAGTGACAAAAACTTGGATGCAATGAGGCATTTTTCTGAAACCTACGCCAAGCGGACTGGTACTTACTTCTGTGCTGACCCTTCCGTGACGGCTGTAGTGATTGAAGGACTCGCCAAACACAAAGATGAACTTGGCTCTCCCTTGTGCCCCTGCCGTCACTATGAAGACAAACAAGCTGAAGTCAAAGCCGCCTATTGGAACTGTCCTTGTATTCCCATGCGTGAGCGCAAAGACTGCCACTGTATGCTGTTCTTGACGCCGGATAACGACTTTGCTGGTGACAAGCAAGAGATTAGCCTAGAAGAAATTTACGCCGTGCGAGAAAGCATGGGCTAACTTTCTTTCCATAGTCCCGGCTCAATCCCCTGGATTCACTCAGGGGAGTTCACTAAGCCATCGGCAATCGCCCATCCACAATCTCCATCTAAAATCCATGACTCCTGTCGCCCAACCCTCCTCATTCCCCCCTCAAAACGGGGATGACAGTGGATCGAATGTTCCTGCTGAAGACTTTTGGCTGGGGGTCGATCAATTTAACCAACAGGAGTATTACGCCTGTCACGACACCCTGGAGGCATTGTGGATAGAAGCCGTTGAGCCGCAAAAGCGATTTTACCAAGGGGTTTTGCAGATTGCCGTTGCCTGCCATCATCTGCTCAATCTCAACTGGCGCGGTGCTGTGATTTTACTGGGTGAGGGGCTGGGACGCCTCAGAGATTACCAACCCGACTATGAAGGGATTGATGTTACAAGTTTGATCATGCAGAGTGCTGAGCTTTTGCAGGCACTACAACAATCAGGGCAAGAGCAAGTGGAAGATTTTGTCAAGGAAATAAAAGCAGAACGGACGAGTGGAAGCAACAAAGTTGGTGAAGCCGCGATTGGTCGGTTGCCAAAAATTGGACGATGTGAGTCTTAAACACTTGTTATAAATTGAACGTGAATCGATTAGTCGCTTAGGCCGTGAGAACTTTTAACCTTGCAACCTTCACCCCTGAACCCAGAAACTTCCCTAGGTGTCTGGTCGTCAAGAGATTTATAGCCTGTTCTAGCAGGAACCGTTATTGAACCTACTAACTAGACGACGTGGGCTTTCGTACTGGATTTCTGTACACTAGGCACAGCAGCATCACAATCTTTGACCTCAGTTACCCGTAGAACCGATGAAGCCTTCTTTCCGACTCTCTGACACCTTGAGGCGACGCTTAGGTTTAGTGGTATTGCTTCCAGCTACCTGCCTCGGAGCGATCGCCATTCCCACGCACCTACAAAACGCCCAAGCCCAAACCGGGGATGGTCGCGCCATTACCATCCGTTCCGATGTCCAAGAAGCTGACCGAACCACCGAAGTGATTACGGCACGGGGTAACGTGCAAATCGACTACCCAGCGCGACAAATTCAGGCCACCGCTGCCCAAGCCCAATTCTTCAATCGTGAACGTCGGATTGTCCTAAGTGGCAACGTGTACGTGTTGCAAAATGGCAATAGTATGCGAGGTGAGACTATCACTTACTTGATTGATGAAGGTCGTTTTATTGCCCTGCCAAAAAGCAACCGACAGGTAGAATCCACATACATTCTTTCCGACCCCGACTCTCCTGCCTCACCCGTCGCACCATCCGCCACTTCCCCCAAACCCCGATAATATTCAAGACACCCGTCAGCAAGCCAGTGTCTAGGCGGTAGGGTTGAAGGTTAGAACGTTAAAAGTTGAAGGTTAAAACATTAAACGTTCAAAGTCAGAAAAATCACTTTCAACCGGATAACCTTCAAGCTGATAACCTCCAAGCCCTAAGAGGTGAAATCCTTGAAAATCGTTCTCGAAAACATTCATAAATCCTATGGCAACCGGGCAATTGTTAAACGTGTCAACCTTTCAGTAGCCCAAGGGGAAATTGTCGGGCTACTCGGTCCCAATGGTGCGGGAAAAACTACAACTTTTTACATCGCCACCGGTTTAGAAAAACCTAACGAGGGCACCGTTTGGCTCGACAATGTGGACATTACGGCATTACCCATC
>DATNQL010000301.1:0-15750 GCA_036704025.1 Stenomitos sp. | reverse complement strand
GATGGTAATTTGCATGGTTTTGAGTTCACTGAGTTTAATGATTGCTATTTCTCATCTTCGCTGACACCATTGTCTGCCACTCTCTGTAACAAAGTTTTGTAGTATATTGGTAGTACGTCTAAACCCCTCATTGTTTCGTTAGCGCTCGCTCGGACTTTGCCTAAGGCAAATCGTAGAACCGTTGCTTCCAGGGGTACAAGGCAGCATACATTACACCCTTAGGCATAGGTATGTCAGAGCAAAGAGTCCAGAAGAAAAAAATGGCGACGATTCGTGAGGTCTACGATCGCATCCTCTGGGATGCACGCCTAGACCGCAGCGCCTTTGCCATCGGCTATATCGAGCGCATGTCTATTGAGGGTATCCGCGAAAAACCGTTTTCCTCTTGGTCAACGGATGGAGACATCCCAATGCATCGCATCCGCTATATCCGCTGCGGGGAGGAAATCGTTTGGGATCGCGACCAGCACTTGGATCTGTTCTCGGCAGGACTACTGCCTGCTGCTGCCTTTGTAGCCCAGAAGGAAGAGGAGACACATCCCGCTACAGTCACACCCTCTGCACGAAACCAAGACCTAGTATTCAAGGCACGACCTGTCTACCAGTACGGTTCACAAGGTTGGCAACCCATTGACCAACCGTCAGGAGAGGCGACAATAGGTGCACTAACCATTGCCAGTTTTAACGTGCTGTGCGACCGCTATGAGCAGGAGCGCATCCAGACAGCACAGCGCCTGCCTGCGATTGTAGAGCATCTGCGCCGATGCGATGCGGACATCATAGCACTACAAGAAGCGACACCACCCCTGTTAGACGTGCTGTTGGCACAGGATTGGGTACGCTCTTACGCCATTTCGGAATCACCAGAAGGACAAACTCTAAAGCCGTATGGTCTTTTGCTCCTGTCGCGACTGCCGTTTACCCTAGTCGAGCATCAGTACTCGGCGCACAAGCGGGTACTGGTGGGGACGTGGGAGATTAACGGGCGATCGCTGCACCTAGCAGTTGTGCATCTGACAAGCAATCGCGCCCACAACGCACTCGAAGTGCGAGCACATCAACGTTCCGTATTGCTGGAGTATCTCAAGACGCTGCCAGGAGACGGTTTCATCGTTGGAGATTTCAACAGTAGAGGAGATGAGCAAGAGGAGGAGTTGAGCCAAAGCGGTTTTGTCGATGTTTGGAGGACGCTGCATCCTGATGATGCAGGCTACACGTTTGACCCAGAGCGCAACCCGCTAGCCGCGCTGATGAGTTTGAGCGGTGAGGCAGCGCGGTTCGATCGCATCTTGCAGCGTAGTGAGGATGGGCGCTTTTTGCCCCGTTCGATGGAGTTGTTCGCCTGCGAACCCGTAGCGGATACGCAAGGAACCCTTTACCCATCCGACCATTTTGGCATCCGTGCTGTTTTGGACTGCTCGACGCCAACAACAGCATCGTTGCAGGCAGTGCCTCCAGTCTATCGGAGTGCGGTTGTAGTGATGCCATCGGCTGAAGTGTTACCTGCCATTCAGGCGATTCGCCGCCGTTACGATCGCAGGTTCGACCGTTGGATGCCCCACATCAATCTGCTATATGGCTTTGTTCCAGAAGAGTATTTTGAAGAAGCAGCGCAAGCGATATCACTTGCACTTGCCCAATTGCAGCCGTTTGAGGTGACGCTCACAAGCTTCGAGACGTTCACGCACCGCTCTAGCTCTACGGCATGGTTGCGCCCCGTTGCCCAACCCCCGGATGCACTCCATCAGTTGCAAGCAGTCCTCCAACAATTGTTTCCGCAGTGCGACGAGCAAAGCAAGAAGTCAGCAGCAGGGTTTACAGCGCATCTGAGCGTAGGTCAGTTTCCCACTGCACAAGAAGCCAAAGCGCAGCTTCCTTCCTGGCATCCGGTGAGCTTTCTCGTGGAGTCCGTAGCGCTGATTAGCCGTCGCGGCGATGAGCCGTTTGAGGTGCGATACCTCGTGCATTTGGGGCAAGGGAGTAAGGGAGACAAGGGGGACAAGGGGGACAAGGGGGATAGTAGTGAGACAAAAAAAGATAGTTGCAAAAATGGGATGCTCCCCTCCAATCCCTCCTCTAACTTAATGCAGCTACTGAACAACCTCGAACCTGAGCTGAGTCAGGAGCAACGCCAGCATCGCGAAACAATTTTGGCGTTAGTAGAGCAAGCTTGTACCGAGTGTTTGGGTTTCCCGGCACCGCTGCATCTAGTGGGTTCGGCACGTCTGGGCGTGCAGAGTCCGCAAAGCGATTTGGACGTTCTTTGCCTGATTCCGGGGTATATGTCTGGGGAGGCGTTTTTGGAAAGCGTGCGACAGCGCCTAGAGGGATTATGCGATCGCGCCCAAATCGTCTCATCAGTAAAGATACCTCTGTTGAGGATGCGATTTGAAGGAGTGTCTGTAGATCTCCTTTATGCCCGCTGTCCTTCCGAAGTAGGGACACTTGAGCCGCTAACCGAGGGAGCACGACCCTTCTTTGAGCCACTGAGTTGGAAAGCACTGGTGGGCTGTTTGGAAGCTGATGCCCTTACGGATATAGTACGCCAGTACGTGCCGCTAGAGTCTTTCCGGGAGCTATTGAGGGCAGTGCGGGCGTGGGCGAAGGCACGCCAAATTCACGGCAATGCTTGGGGTTTTCTGGGCAACTTCTCCTGGGCATTGCTTGCTGCTTGGAGTTGCACTCGTTATCCGCAAGCTGGTGCGGATACAGGACTTGAGGCATTACTCGCCCATTTTTTCCAGGTACTAAACCAACACGATTGGAGTCAGCCTGTAGCATTGACCCAAGCAGGTAGACAATACCAGAGGTTGCACTACGACTGTCTACCTGTAATCACCTCTATTGAACCCTGTCAAAACAGTGCCCGTAATGTTACGCGATCGACTGCACAGATTTTGCGCGGCGAATTGGAGCGAGGGGCTGCAATTTCAGAGCAAGTGTTGGCTGGCTTCATAGGTTGGGATGCTCTTTTCGAGTTAGCTGATGAAAAGGCGCAATCCGATTGGTTCTTGGTGCTGACGGCGAGAAGTGAAAACAATGATAGCTTGTCAGCCTGCTGTGGTTGGCTTGAAGGTAATGCGATCGGATTGGTCATCGCTCTGGAACAGCGACTCGATGTATGCGTTAGACCTTGGCCTGGAATTAGGAGAGGGCAAAACGGGATTTGCGTGGTGCTGGGATTGAAGCTTTCCCAAGACTGTGACTGTGTTGCGATCGAGCAGGTTGGTAGAGATTTTGTCCTTCAGTTTAATGCTGATTCTGATGGCGCTATGTTGGAGTGCGTGGTGTGCGATTATGAAGCACTTGCCCAATATATCAACCTGCCTGCAAAATAACTAGACAATTTTTAATTCAGGGAGAATACAAGTTATACCAAATCCGTGTATGAGCTGGTGTCTGGTACAACCCTGAAAGAGTAGACGCTTTGTCGGAGGAATCTAGATTGATTGGCTACCCAGTACCTGGTGTAGCTCTGAATCTAACCATTGCCAAATCAACTGTAGATGTATTGGCTGAATTTTGCGATCGCCCCGTATCCACTTACCTGGAAGTGATTTGTGTACCCCAAGCTGTTCTGCCAGGTAGGTGTAACTCCAACCTTTGAGTTCCAACGCCTTTGCTAAAACCCAACCCGGAATTTGTCTTCGATTTGTCTTCTTACTGGACTTTTTGGACTTTCGCCGCTTTACTCGCTTCGCTGGTAGTGCCTTACCATTAATGGCTTCTAGCTTGGTCTGAATCTTTGATGTAGGTTTTATAATCACGTAAGCTTCCAGCCAGAGTTCCAGCCAATTGCGCGGTCGCCTTTTGCCCTCTATGTGCTTAGATTCTTCCAACTTCCAAGAGGGCTGGATTGATTCGAGATAAGTATCCGGGTCGAACTTAATCTGCCAGCCGAGCTCGTGTAAAGTAAGCAGGGCGTTATCCCATTTTTCAATCAGTTCATTGCGTTTCTGACGATTGTTCTGTATCGTCTGCAAATGTGATTCTTTTGAAAGGTATCCCAGCCGATTTAGCAAAGTTTTGATTTTATACTTGCCACTGGTTTGAATTCGACTCATTATTGTCAAAAACACCGCCAGTGCAGCCGCTATTGGCTGTCTGTAGGGATTAATTAAAAGGGTACTTTTAGCGAGGAAGCCATATTCATATAGAGAAGAAAAATTTTCTGAATCTTGAAAGGGTTTTACCCAATCGTTTGGTCCTGCGGTAATAATTAACTCGGTAGGTTCTTCTGGCTCGTAGGAAATCTTATCAGGTTGGTTAGAATCCATAGTCAAGCTGAGCTGACCGAGATATTGAAGCTTAAGCCGCCACATGGCTTGGATTTCTGCTGCATACGTCATCAGCTTCAGGTCTAAGTTGTTGATAGCTATACTCAGGCTAGCTACTTGTTGAGCTAATTCCCCCAATTTTTTTAGCTTTTGACCGATGCTTAAATCGCTTCTTTTATTCCAATTAAATAGTCCCATGCTAATAACGTCTGTAGCCTTGAAGCTAAACGTTCCTTCCCAAGGCTTTTCCATATTAGTAGCGTAGGAAGCAAAAAGTAGGAACATATAAGCGGTTTCAATACCCAATTGATTGATAATTTCCCAAGCTGCATTTCCCGCTACTAGCTCTAATCTATTCGTTTCTGGATGGTGTTGAATGATATTGTGTTCGATAAAACCTTTACCAAAAAAGCGTCGGAAGCGGGGAATTCCATCAACGTCCTCCCAAAGTTCCGCCCCAAAACAAGCTTGTACTCCAGTTAAATAGGGTTGGGATGTCATAACTGGAGTATCGTCGTAAGTTTGAAATAGAGGAGCCTTTGTCGCTGGCATGGATTCTTGTGGCTCCATTCCTAGCAAGCTTTGTAGAACTTCTAAAGAAAGTTTATACAGCTCAAATTTTTGTAAGAATTCTTCCGCCGTCTTAGAGGCGCATAAACTGATGATATAGAATTCTTTTTCCTCTTCTGTTGAATAAAATCCGACCGTATTGCTAAGTATAATACTTGCAAAATCGGGTGCTTTCCCTTCTATGCTCCAGGCAGTAAGATGGAATAATATCCAAGTGGCTTTTTGTTGCCAAAACTCTTGATCTTGAAAAATATTTTCTAATAGATTTTCGAGACAAATAACAGCCTTAGTGAGCTTAAAATATTTGTTTTTTAATTCTGGCTTGAGTTGCGTTAGATGGAGATGGATGTCGGTAGCGATATGTTGAGCTATTTGGGTTTTGAAATTTTTCTGTTGGCGTAGCTGTTGTGCGTACTGCTGGATGTATGAAGCGTGTTCATCGGGAGCACTTGTTTTCCAACGAATAAAGTAGCTATCCTTTTGAGAATTGCGTTTGCTCATAACTGCATCAAATCTTGCGTCAATTCACTACTTTAGCCTTTTACTTTACACGATGTTATTAACTTAAGTTTGCTCAAAACTGCTTTGTAAAGCGCGAATTAATTCCTCTAGCCGCAAAACTTTGTGTCCAGAATGTTTATAAATGCGGAGCTGTGATAGAGATAGGAGTTCCTTTTTTGCTTGTCGATTAATACCGTGAGATTTTGGTTCAACAACAAATGTGTCCTCAAGTCCTTTATCTAACTCTCTAGCAATTTCTAACAGCGTTTCTGCAAAGATTTTTGGAACTCTTATGGTGCAGCTAGGCTGATGTTGCCAAGGTGAGGGACGACCGCCACCTGTTCTCGCACCACCACGACCAGAAACTCCCATTGTTTTACCCTCCTAGTTTTGTCACAAAATTAACGCAATAATAATCTATATAGCTACTGTTACAAAAACTAGTACTTTTGTACACAAACTTTTATGGTTTACTGGTAAGCTTTTTTGAATTTGACACAAAATTCTTAAATTTTGATAAATTTTACCTCAAAAAATGAAACCCTTGCAGGATAAGCGTTTCAGCCTCGATTTCCAATAAGTCGCCTTTGGGTCACTCATTGACAATTATTTCTGCTTGTGATAAATATTCAAGCTTTACCCCAAAATATTAACGGCTGCACGGGTTTGATCAGGAGAGACTTCCAAGTATCTCTGTAACGCCCCTAAATCTTTGTGCCCGCTAATCTCCTGAAGTACCCTGAGGATTACACCTTCACGGTGCATAAGTGTTAATGCTGTCCGTCGGCAACTATGGCTAGAAGCGCCAGTAATTCCCATCTTCTCAAAAGCCATCTCGAAAATATTGATGGCATTCCTAAGACTAAGACAACCCTTGCCATACTGCCCAACAAAGAGAAAGGGATTGTTGGGTTCGGCAAACAAAAAGCCATAACTCAATGAACAGGTAACTCCTAAAGTGTCATATTCTATTGTTGACGGGGTTTGGGCATCGAGTTCAGGCTTGTAGAGCTTTGACGAATGAGAATAATGACGGCATTGTTTGCAGAGATAGACTTGTTGTTTATCTCTATACCAACCCTGCTTACTTAGATGCTTTGAGCCACAGTGAGGACATTGAAGTACATTATTCAAAGAAAGCTTGCCCTCAGAATTTAGGTTTTTGTGGCTCCAACCTCCAACCAATTCTCGGAGCTGGAGCAACCGAAGAGAATCTTGGTAATACTCCTGGAGAATTTTCTTCAGGTTAGGATGAGTAGGAATTGTCCTCGTCGCCTGTTTTCCCTTAGTGTTGGCTTTACGGATGATAATGTCATCGCGCACAATATCCTTGTGAAAAGCATCGATAAAATGCATTTGCCGAGCTTCAGAGACTCGACAGGCTGTGTAAAAAGCGATAGCGAATAAAGCTTTATCTCTGGCACATTTTAAGCCCTGAGCGAAAAGAGTTTGAATTTCGCCTTGAGTCAGAATCTTAGCCTGACCATTTCGGTTAATTAGCATTCTTGAATTCCTCCTAATTCTAGAATTGAAATACTTGGGTTAAGTAATCGGTTGGCTTGAAGTTTCGGTATTTTAATCGAAAAATTGTTATTAGGGTAGAAGCATAACTGCCGATTCCACCTGTTCTCTAGATACTTCCAGATACTTCTGAAGATTTTTCAGCCTAACGTGTCCAGAAATTTTCTGAATTACTCGGAGTGGCACTCCAGCTTTATGCATCTCTGTCAGAGCTGTCCGTCGCCAACTATGAGTGGAAGCTCCAATAAGATTGACTCGTTCACGGGCCTCCATAAAAATTTGTTTGGCGGTTGTCCGGGAGAGGCATCCGTTTCCTCCTTGACCTGGAAATAGGTAAGGATTTTGAGGATTTAAAAACAGAAAGCCATAAGTCATCGAGCTGCGAACTCCTAACCGAATCACGGTATCTTTTAATTCTGGATACTCAACAAAAGCCGTAATAACTTGAAAGCGATACAAACAGTTTTTGCATTTATAGAGCTGTTTGCCCCTGACTGTACCTGCTGTAGCGCTGACAAGGCTAGCACATTTTGGACAAACAATTTCCTGCTCGACATTAAAAACATTGCCGCAAGATAGGCTCTTATAATCCCATTGCTCGACAACTTGTCTAATTTCCAACAATTCCCGACTATCCTGAATATATTTTTCTAAAGACTGAGCTAGCTTCGGATGTGTAGGAATAGAGCGGGTTGCCTGTTTGCCTTTAGTAATGCACTTTTTGAGTACAATAGTATCTCGGACTTTATCTCCATAAAATACATCTTCATATCGTGTTTGTCGGGCTTCAGATATGCGACAAGCTGTGTAATAACAAAGTTCATTTAAAGTGCGGTCTCTTTGACATAAGAAACCTTGATTAAGCAAGAGTTCTCTTTCTTGCGGAGTTAAAACCTTCGCTTGACCGTGTCCCTGAACTTTCATTTTATTCTCCTTGCTAGATGTCGAGTCTGAGTTAATTATTCTTCTCGCTTTCTTCCCTATCCTATTCTGAGAAATATTGTTCAGTTAAAAGTACTCAATAAATCCTTTTTTGTTCATCGAAAATACAGGAAATATCCACGACAATTTTGGGGAAATTTTAGTAAATTTCCAAGCGCAATAAATGAACAATTCTCCCTAGAAAAATCTTGATTTGGACTGAGCGATTTTTCAGTTACTGATTAATTCTAAGGGTGACCCTTTAGTCATGGGTTGGTTGCACCCTGTTGTAAAGCCAAAGTAAAGCTTTGTTGCGTTTTGTTAAAGCGAGTAGGTTCCGCCAGTTTTGTTAGCAGGAATGATTTTTCCGTGATACCAGGTAAATGAGTAGAATTTTTCAAAGTTCTTAGAGCTGCGTTTTCGGGATAAACCAATTAAACTCACTTCCATGTCTTGCTGTGCCGCTTCAAATAAATTAGCTAGCTTTTCAAGAATCTCTCGGTTGCCAGGGGCTGCAACATCACAGATTACTGCCAAGGAAATCAGCCCCCAGGAATTGCCTTCATATTGGGAAGCAAGACTTTTGATAAAGTTGTAATTTTGGGGTGAGATAGTACCAGTGGCAGCCGCCTTACGCAAGATTTTCCATACCTTGATCCACGCTGGGTTGGAAATGTTGTGGTATGGCTTAAGACAGATGCGGAATGTATCGTTAGCGCGGGTCTCAACGATATGACAGAACAAGTCAGTTGCACCGATGAAAGGATAGTTGTGTCCAGCGTTAATAACGGTTTCAAAAATCGATGGATGTCCACTTTCGATGAGCTTCCACAAGCTTTGGAGTAAGTCAACTCCTGACCAAATCGCGTCGTAGTACCATTGGTTCATCGTTTGGTTTTCTACCAGTTCGATAAGAGGGTCATTTTCCTTAAGCCTTGCTTGCCAGCACTGGGAAACGCTGAAATAAAAAGCAGCCAGATGACCCCAGTAACGTTGTTGGTCTTCTGTTTGAGCACGTTGCAGAAGATATTCGCTAGGAAACTGACCGATATACTGGGCTACGGCTTCTTCGCGAGTGTATGTGGAAGGACTCATTTCTGACTGTGGTGTTGGTAGATAGCTCTCTTATTTTCCGCTTAAAATCACTGACGGGAGTGGGTTAAGTTGTTTTCAGGAGAGGATTGATTTTTTAGTCTTCTTTGTTTGCCTTGAGAATACTTTGCACAACGGCCTTAATCTGTTCCCGAACTCGATTGGTGTTACTAGGGATTAAGCTCCACTCACCAATCGGAGCTGGTGACCAAGTCACTACATAATAATTGCCTTCTTGACTTATTTTCCCAGGCAGTCCTCATGAGCGATCGCTTCGCTCACCACCAATCATGAAAGTGGCACTTTCATGTCAGACGGTGAACTTGTTTAGGGTTTTACCATCTACTAGGACAAAGCCGATTCAAGAGTATTTCTGGAATGTCCTCATAGGACTCTAGAAAAATATCAGCTAGTGTCAGATACCATTTGTGGTAATGCCTGGGGGGCTGAAAGTTGCGCCCTCGCCCAAACCACCGACTAACTGTAGCGATGTCACATCTGCATAACTGTGCCATCTGTGCGTAAGTTACTCCCCATTTTGAGTAAAATTCCCAAGGTGTCATTTCGACACGGCAGTTGCTAAAAAGCTCAATCAGTCGCAATTCTCGCTGACTAAGGGGGCGGGGATTCCTCATCCTTCCTCCTCCTTGGTGTGTGGTTCCAAGTCCTCAATACCAAAGTCAGATAGGGCTTGTTGGTATCCATTCACAAATTGAGAGATAGAGTCGGGGGTTTGAGCGATGGTATCAGCGACCTCAGTCGGGTTGATCCGGTACTCGTCCGATGGTAGCTGAAAGCTATCTACCGGAATTTCTCCTAATCGGTGGGTGGTATGTCGGGCACAGTAACTCCTGAAGTTGCTACCGCGAGCGCGTTTGTCTAATTTCATAAAATTAAAGTTGCTCCTAATTCGTTACGGGTTGGAGCCAATGACTAGCGCTCGGTGTCCAAGCTTCGCGCTGGTCATTTGACTTTCTTAGTCTGTTAACGTGTTATGCACGTTAACAAAGGATTTCATAATCCTAGCAACGGTCTAGCTACTTGTAAACACGCCTAACACGTTAACAAAAGAAGACAAGTGCTTTTACTGCCCTATCGTGTAGATAATGAGAGGTGGTGTTTAACGAGTTAACAAGATGAGCGGCAATCAATCTAAGCCAACAGTAGGGCTGCGAATTGACCAAGAAGACTTGGACCGCATTGATGAGATTGCCAAAATGTCTGGTCGTACCCGTAGCGATGTAATGCTTGAGGCGATTCTAAATTACTGGGATATTCGCAGATACGAAGTGGTCAAGGCCGATATCAACCAGTTACGGATTGAGCTAGAGACTCGACTGGCGGGCATCGAAAAAAAGTTGAGACTCAGCAATTGGCAATATCGACCTACAGAGATGCAGTCATCCCAGCTCTAAGGTCGTTAGTCGGCTTGTACCGAGAGCAACTTGGTAAAGGCTTACATAGAAGCAGACCCACTGGCTCTGATGAAGAAAGGCTTAAGGTTGAAGTTCAAGAACTAGAGCAGCTCAGTAGCCAGCTTGAAGAGATAGAGCCAAACAGTGAAAACGATTGATAACAATCTGTGGAAAACGAGACACCCCTCGCTGCTAGGATGCGTCCTCGCACCCTTGATGAATTTATCGGTCAAGACCACATTATTGGTCCTGGACGCTTGCTGCGCCGTGCGATTCAAGCTGACCAACTTTCTTCGGTCATCTTTTTTGGCCCACCAGGTACGGGGAAAACAACCCTCGCTCGGATTATTGCTAATACCACTCGCGCTCACTTCATTGCGATTAATGCTGTTCTCTCTGGGGTAAAAGAGATTCGGGAGGCGATTTCTACCGCTCAAAAACGCCAAAAGGAACACAATCAACGCACGATTCTTTTTGTTGACGAGGTTCACCGCTTCAATAAGTCGCAGCAAGATGCTCTGCTGCCGTGGGTGGAAAATGGGACGGTTATTCTGATTGGTGCGACGACAGAAAATCCCTATTTTGAAGTTAACAAAGCTCTTGTCAGTCGATCGCGCATCTTTCAACTCAAGCTCCTGGATGAAGCTGACTTACGCGCTGTCCTCGAACAGGCACTAACTGAAAAAGAACGCGGTTATGGGAAACTATCTGTAATAGTAGAGCCGGATGCGATCGCACACCTCGTCAATGTCGCCAACGGTGATGCCCGTTCACTACTCAATGCTTTGGAACTGGCAGTCGAAACCACACCCCCCGACGAAACCGGGACTGTTCGCGTTACGCTGGCTGTTGCAGAGGAATCCATTCAGCAAAGGGCAGTGCTCTATGACAAAGAGGGAGACGCCCACTTCGATACGATTAGTGCCTTTATCAAAAGTTTGCGCGGTTCCGACCCGGATGCCGCTTTATACTGGCTAGCAAAGATGGTTTATGCCGGGGAAGACCCTCGCTTCATTTTCCGGCGCATGTTAATTTTAGCGAGTGAAGATGTGGGACTGGCTGACCCCAATGCCGTAGTGGTGGTTAATGGCTGTGCTAGTGCCTTTGAGTGGGTGGGGATGCCGGAAGGACGCTATCACTTGGCTCAAGCTACGCTTTATCTTGCCAACGCTCCCAAATCGAACAGCGTCATGGGCTTTTTCGATGCCCTAGCCGTGGTTGAGAAGGAGCGGGAGGCAGAAGTACCCAATCACCTCAAGGATGCTAACCGCGACAAGAAAGGATTGGGGCATGGCGCAGGCTACCTTTATCCTCATGCCTACCGCGACCATTGGGTGGCTCAACAGTATTTGCCTAGCAGTTTGCAGGGACAGGTGTTTTATCAACCCTCAACGCAGGGGTTTGAAGGAGAAATTAAGACGCAGGTGGCACGTCATCGGGAAGCGCAACTTGAAGCGGTGGCAGAAGACGCTTTTGTCTCACCCGTGGAAGTGCTAACAACAGGACCCACTGACCGCACCGTTGACCGTTGGTTGCAGCGCACGTTGAGTCAAGTCGGTGAGCAACTTGCAGGCATACGCGATCGCATTTTTACCTTAACTCAACTTCAGCGTCATCATGTCGTTTTGGACTTGAATGCCGGGAGTGGTTTACTCACCTTTGAAGCTTTGCGTCGGGTACCAGAAGGTGGAGTTTATGCCTGTACTCGGACATCTGCTGAGGCTGTTGCTCTACAAGAACAGGTGGCAGCACTTCCAGAACTCAAGCGTCCTTTTGTGTTGAGTTCTACCTTAACCCAGTTACCAGAAGTTTTAGCCACCCAAGTCCCCGATATTCGGTTTGACTGCATCATCGGGCGCAATGCGCTTATCCATGAACCGGATAAACTGGCAGCAGCTAAAGTGTTAGCTCAATTGCTGCAACAATCGGGAGTTTTGGTACTCGCTGAGACGGTGCCACGCCACACGCAACGGCTTTATCGTTTGCTCGAAAAGTCGAAGCTAGATACAGATTTGTACCAGCGATTAGTGGCAGCGGAAGAGGCGATTTACACCGACAAGTTAGACCCAATGGTGAACTGGGATGTGGATGATTTACGGGTTGCCTTGGAGTCGGTGGGGTTGGGGGTTGAAGTGGATGAGGAGCGTGAGCTTACCCAAATGCATATTACACCCGCCTTAATCGAGCGCTGGTTTGCGACTACTTCTGCAACAAATAGACCTTCTTATGCAGCGCATTTGGCGAAGAACCTCACAGAAGAAGAAATCCGTGCTGTAAAAGAGCTATTCACCCGCTCTTTGCTGCATCAGACGGTTAATTGGGAAAGTGCGATCGCTTTTGTGCGGGCGGAGTTGTCGTAAAGGCAGTGAGGTGAAAAATTATGTATGCTGAAATCTTGCACCAGTTGCCGACAGGTTTCAGTCTGTGGGTGATGAAGTTCAAGCTCTAAGGCGACCGTATCAGCATAAAGTTTATTAATAAATTTGCAAAAATAAAATTGTTTTGACTTAAGGTAATGCTTGATGACCAATAGTAGAAATACACATGCGGCTGATAATGATCGGCATATTTTTGATTCTGCTTTGGATAACCAACGTCCAGTATCAGAAACCTTCTTCCTTGATTTTTCGGCTGACCAAACAATTGCCCAGAATCTTCACCAATCAGATGAAGTTGTACAGCGTCGGATACGTCAAATTATGGAAGATGCTAACAGTCCAACTCAGTTTTTATTTGACTTTCAGACATACGGTACTGATTCTGATGAAGAAGTAGCAACAGATTTAGTTAATGGAGCAATTGCTGCAATAGATTCTACAGATGTATTACCTATTACTGATTTAATGAATACATCCTTTTACGCCGTTGGAGTTGGATGTATTACAAGCCGGAATCGCCATGCCCCAGAAGTTGTTTTGACCACTACAATAGCTCGCTATGCAAGACCTGAAGAGATTGTATTGAACAATTCAGATTTGCTTAGGTTATGCAGAGAGTTAGACATGGTTCGCGAGACTAAAGGATCTTGGGCAACTACATTTCGGGAATACAAAGAACGAGAGTTTGCGATTTCTGATTCCTGTGAGCAAGAAACTGTACTCCTAGATGGTCCTATTTTTACTCAAAACTTGATTACTCAGCATTCGGGACGAGAGCTTTATTCTAGGATGATGCAAACAGGGAAGCGCTTTATTGGTGTCATCAAAGATTTGGGGAGTTCATGGGCAATAAGTAAGTGGACAGCAATGACTTTAGAACGAGGGGAGGGGTTCGTCCTCTGCCCAATTCAAGACCAATATAGTATAAGGTTCCAAGATAACAGAAGCATTAATAACTGGATTGGCTCACTGCATGGGCAGTACGTTCGGGTCGTTTATCGTCCTGCTGAGAAAGCATTTGCGTTTGAATGCGCTCTAGCTGATTTGTCATACGCAGTTAGCTTATTGCGCCAAGATGCTAGTCCAACAATACTTGGCCCCCAAGATAACGCGACAATAAATGCTTTTGAGCAGCTAGAGCAGAATAATTATGCCCGTGAAGTTGTAGTTCGGGAGGTTTATTTTTACCAGGTAAACCTGATTAAAGACATTACCCAAAATCCACCAAGTAGCGTTCGTCGGCGACCTCAAATCGGCTCTATTGCAAGACTAGCTACAGAAAATGAGATTATCACATACTTAAACTTGCCTCCTGCGGATGAAAGATATCGAATTGGACAGATTATCGATACAAATGTTGGAATTTATCTCAGTTCAAGAACTCTTTTCTATCAAAGCTTGATTGCTGGTTCAACTGGGAGCGGAAAAACTAATTCTTGTGCCAATTACATCCGCGCAGCATTACAAATGGGCTTTGCGGTTATTATTTACGATCACAAGCCGGATTATCAGCATATTAATAGACCGAATCAGGATGCAATAAACATTTTTAATGGGAATGGTCACACAAACCAAAACACAACCTGGATTGAAGGAGTTAATGCTGATTTTTACTACTTGGGAGAGGAATCAACTGCCTTTCAAGGTACTCCAATTGCTATTCCAGCTTCAGAGTTTGATCCAGCAGTTCTGGCAGCAGTAATGTACTATCCTCCTGGTGAAATTAACCCCCGTGAAGAATTCGAGACTTTATTAGAAGAGTTCGACGACGAGCAACAGGTAGAGGAAGATACTAACGAGCGGGTTATTTGGACACTAGGGGACTTTTACCGATGGGTCACCAGTTATGACCAGAACCCCAATGCACGGCAACCACCTCCCCATAGAAGAGGGCAAATAGACACACGAACTTACAATGCTATGGTCAACAAAATGCTCCGCCGTAATCGTCGTCCAGCTTGGGTTGACGGTGGGCTACCAATCCGTCCAACGGCGAATGCTAACGGTAATAGAAATATCAGACGCGATCCAAATGCGGCTATATTAGGTTTTGAGCAAAACCTCCAGCAACCACAATGGTTTGATCCTACTACTTTATTACAACCTGGAAGAGCATTAGTTATTCGCGTGGGACAGGCAGGTGGAGGACGTGACTATGGATTGTTCCTAAACTATATGCTTAAACGAGTTTACGAACTCAAAGAGCAACGCCAGATTACTTTCCCAGTCCTACATCATATTGATGAAGCTCAAGACCTCTTCAATGGTAGTAAACAGTTTGCTTCTGCAATAGGTAATGTACTTAGTGAAGGAGTCCGTAAAGGTAGAAGCCGACAAATTGCTTTTACAATTGCTGTTCAGAGTGCTGCTCAGGTACCTGATGACATCTTGAATAATTTAAACAGTCGCATTATTCATCGGCATAACCGAGCCAGTGAAGCGCAAAGAGCATTAGAGAAAGCCGCAGATGCCCAAATTTCTATGACCAAGAATTTTGATCGCGGTGAGGCACTTGTCGATTTATTTGGTGCTTCAGCAGTAGTTAATGCCAGAATGCGTTTATCGCCTTTTCAGCTTACTACTGAAGAGTTATTGCAGCAGCAAGAACAACAACCGCAGCAAGAAGTATTGGCGCAGGACGAAGACATACCATTCTAGCTAATCGCAAGGATATATATCATAAAAACTATTCGATGGATAAAATCTAACCCATGCAGGATATAGCAAATCAACAGCCAGAACTGCTGGCTCCATTTTCTATCGTCCTAACTGTTGTTGGTAGTCAGGAAGATATCAATCAATGAAAGAACCTTTTTCTGAACAGCAATTTGCTATTATCCCCACCATTGTTAGTGGAAATCAAGAAATAGTAGTCGTCCAATTTTTAAAAATAGCAAATGAATTAATAAAGCAAGCTAAAACTCTAGAAGAAATTCAGGAAATTTGGCAAAAAGTAAGTGCGTTGGAAGCTCTCTCTAAAAAATTTCGATTGACTAAGGAGGTACAGCTTGATGCTACTGAATCTCGGATTCGGATTGAACGCCGATTGGGAGAAATATTAAGCCAAAAAAGTGA
>DATNQL010000300.1:0-6472 GCA_036704025.1 Stenomitos sp. | reverse complement strand
ATTAAGAACTTATCAGAACTTTAAGTGCCAGTTTCAACACTGAAAAGCTTGTGAGGTAGAATACAGAGCTATCCTACTGTCAGGCTAATTTCCAAGCCATTTTGCCATTTTGTGGGACAATCAATATAGTATAAATGAACTAATCTGAGGTTGATAAGGTGCTACATCGGCAAAAAGCTCTACTGATGATACTTCAGCAAGTTGGGGGTACAGCCTCTAGCGTGCAGATGATGAAGTGGGCTTTTTTGTTGTCGTGTGAAACCCCATCTCATGGAGGCAAAACATTTTATCAATTTATCCCATACCGACACGGTCCCTACTCTTTTACTCTCAATCAAGAAACTGATTCACTCATTCGCAATGGTTTCTTAGAAAAAGGAACTGATAATTGCTGGAGGCTTACTCCTCTAGGAGAGAGGCTAGATACGACATTGCCTAGTGATGTTAGTAAAGATATTTGTAAAATTACTGCCACTTACGGAAGGTTATCTGGACAGAAATTAATAAATCTAATTTATGACAAATATTCCTGGTTCACGATCAATAGTGAACTTCCTGGAATGAGACAAGAGGAACGCCCAGTTGCAGATAGATGTATTTATACTGCTGGCTATGAGGGGAAAACCATTGATGAGTTTCTGAATCTCCTTATGGAGTCTGGTATATATCGGTTAGTTGATGTGCGATACAATCCTATCTCGCGTCGGTATGGTTTCCATAAAAGTACTCTGTCTCGCTTATGTAGTTCTTTGAAGATAGACTATCAACACTTTCCTGGTTTGGGGATACCAGGTTCAGAACGTGAACATATAGGTTCTGAGAATCAATACGTAAAGTTGTTTGAGGATTATCGTTTGAAACTTTCTTCCTATGAGAAAGAGCTAGCTCATGTAATTAGACTATTGAAATCTGAGCCTAGTGTCCTAGTTTGTATGGAAGCTAATCCAAATTTTTGCCATCGCAATATTTTAGCTCAACATCTAGCCACTTTAATTGATATGCCAATTAAAAACTTGGGATATTCAACATGAGTAACCAAGCAATCAGAACTAAAGTTTTTATAACTGTAATGACCTATCCACATCCATCTAGAGGTTATCAAGAGCTTGTTTGTACAGCTGGTATAACTGAGCAGGGTGATTGGGTTCGGCTTTATCCAATAGATTACCGTTATAGACCAAGGAATCAACAGTTCCGAAAATATCAATGGATAGAAGTTGATTTATTCCCACATGGGGCTGGTAATGATCGGAGAAAAGAAAGTAGAAAGCCAATTTTAGATACGCTCCGCGTTTTAGGAGAACCGCTCTCCACGAAAAATGGATGGAGAGAACGGCGTCAAATTATTGATCAAAGTCCAGTTTACACAGTAAAGCAATTACGAGAATTGCATGAATCTGATCACGTATCACTTGGTATTGTGCAGCCTACAAAAGTACTTGATTTAAAGATCGAACCCGCTGATCCTGAATGGAAACCAGAATGGCAGTATCTATTTGACCAACTGACTCTTTTTGGACCTGTGCAAAAGCCTCTTCGCAAGATACCGTACAAGTTTAGCTACGTCTTTAAATGCAATGATAGTAAGAGACCTCATAACGCTATGATTGAGGACTGGGAACTAGGGGTACTCTGGCTGAATGAAGTAGCTCGTTTAGGTGATGAAGAGCAAGCAGCTTTGAGTGTTCGCCGCAAATTTCTTGATGAACTGTGTCACGAAAGCAAAGATACCCGTTTTTTTATGGGCACAGTATTTCCCTATAACACATGGGTTGTACTTGGTGTTTTTTGGCCACCTAAACCAAAAAATCCTCAACCTGAGGTGATTCAAGGAACTTTGTTCTAAAAAGCTGGAATAGGATTACTCTAAAATTTCAACCATGCATCCATATTTTCTGGGGAGTGGGGCATGGGAAATACCGCTTTCATTCATGGGTGTGAAATTTTTTCATTGGCACTGCTTTCTGCCTTTTGCTATACAGGAAATTGGGATGATGACCTCAAAGTATCTCTCGCTTTGAGTCATCATCCCAAAAGATGATTCCTTTAATTAGCGCTATCGGTTAGCTCCTGCCTCGTAATCGCGCCAGACGCCGACTAAAACACCTTGCACCTGCACGCTTTTTGCCATCACCTCAATCGGCTTATATTTAGGATTTGCTGGTTTGAGGGTGACGTACTCTCCCTGACGATAAAAGCGTTTTAAAGTGGTACCATGTCCTTCCACTCGTGCTGCAACAATTAGACCATTTTTAAGTTGCTCAGGGTCAGGGACAGGTCGCATAATCACAAAATCCCCTTCAGCAATTAAGTCTTCAATCATGCTATCTCCCATAACCCGTAGGGCAAAGTTACCCGGTTGGCGTAATAGAGGAGACACATCGAGTTGCTCATCCGTATCGGTAAAAGGTTCTACCAACCCACCTGCGGCGATCGCGCCCAAGACCGGTACGCCCGTGTTAGCATGAGCCAGAATCCGAATGGTGCGAGCTTTTCCTTCTGTCCAGTCAATGTAGCCTTTCGCTCGTAAATGCTCCAGGCGACTCTGAACGGGTGCTGGCGATCGCAAATTCATCCCTCGCATCATCTGCCGAATTGAAGGCGCATGTTGTGAGGTACGAATGTACTCGATCAGCCAATTGTAAAGTTGTTGTTGAGCTTCAGTCAGGGGTTCCATAAGGCGACAATGGGGTAAAGAATCGTTTTGAGGTATGGGGGCAAAGCCTTGGTGTGGAAAACTTGGAGTTGAAACCTAGTTTTGACACGCATACTTCGCCCAGACTTGTGGTTTGAATGACCATGATTCATCACTCATCACATCAAAGTGATGATTGTTACCATCTATAAGAACATTCGTACTACCAAAACCCCTATTCTGTCCAGTAGGGGGCAGATTTATTCTCTGCCCAACTCTGTAGTTTAATCCGCTCCTAAAAGGCTAACGAGTAACGCTTTTTGAGCGTGCATCCGATTTTCTGCTTGATCCCAAATGCGCGATTGCGAACCTTCCATCACCTCATCCGTAATTTCTTCTCCCCGATGTGCGGGTAAGCAATGCAACACAATGGCGTCTGAATCAGCACTCGCTAACAGTGGCTCATTCACCTGATAAGGCTGAAAAACAGGAATTCGGGTATCCGCTGATGCCTCCTGACCCATACTCGCCCATACATCAGTGTAAATAACATGAGCACCCTTCGCCGCTATCCAGGGATCATCCGTGAGCAAAACTTCCGTTTTACCTCCAGCAATCTGCTGTGCCTTCCCGACAATATCCTGGTTGGGTTCATAGGCGCGAGGAGTCGCCACTCGCACATTCATTCCCACCAACGCGCATCCCAACATCAAAGAATGCGCTACATTATTGCCATCTCCCAAATAAGTCAACGTCAACCCAGCTAGCGAGCCAAAGCACTCCTGAATGGTTAACAAATCCGCTAAAACCTGACAAGGGTGTTCTAAGTCGGTTAAAGCATTAATGATTGGAATCTGGGTATATTGGGCAAAAGTTTCCAGTTCCTTCTGATCAAAGGTACGAATGGCCAAAATATCTAAATACCGATCCAAAACCCTTGCGGTATCCACGATCGGTTCCCCTCGCCCTACTTGGGTAACATTCGGATTCAAGTCAATGACTTGACCTCCGAGTTGGTACATAGCAACCGAAAAACTAACTCGCGTTCGTGTTGAAGCTTTGGAAAACAACAGTCCCAATACCTTATGACACCGCAGGTTTAGTTGTCCCGCTTTTAACTGAGCTGCAATTTGCAACAGCTCCTGTATTTCATCAGTACTGAGATCTGCCACACCTAGTAAATCTCGTCCTTTTAATGCCTCCATATTTTTCCCCCGATGAGTTAAATTAATCGGCTTTCGCCAGAACACTATAGGATGTAGGCAACACAACAAAGTGCGTTTTTCGCAGACTTTAGCCTTCTCATCCGCACTGTCTTAAGAACCTATCAGATTTTTATCAAATTAAACCAGCTTTTCTGGGGGAAATTCAAGACAAAATTTTCAGTATCATTTAAAACATATTGATGATTTTTGGCATTTGGCTCTGTTCCTTTATGTTTTAGGGCCAATCTCTGGATTTTTTAAATTTTTAGGGTAGAAGTAAATGAAGAATTAATCCTTCTAGAAAACTCTAAAAACTCTACTTTATTCATCCTCTATATTTTCTGATTCAGTTCATTTAAAAACATAAGTTATAATTCTATCATTGATTTATCGATTAAATCATAAAAATACGTTTTATTAACCTTGGGAAATTTCTATACCTTTCGACAAATAGTATAGAAATAAAGAGAATCAATTTCCTTAAGATTAAGGTAGTCATGGCTCTAGAGTAATGGATAAAATTGACAGAAGAGTATTAAATTTTCCGAGACGTATTAGACAAAAATCTCAATGATAAAATTTTCCGCTTGACCCACTAGTGCGTTCAGGAATTTTCTGAGCAGGAACGGCAAGAAAAGGGAATGATTTTTAAACGTTGGGAAAGTGGAGATGTTTTTGCGTGTTTGGTGATGAGTGAGGAAGGACGACTAGCTAAATGAACATGAATGTCGGAGTACGTCAGAGCAATCCGAACCCAACGCTTCGTAACCCAAAGGGGGATTGGCTCAGCATTTTGGTCAATGCGAATAGACTGGAGCGATTAGCTAAAAAGGGGAAACGACCGACTGGACTAGGAATCGTTCTGGTCAATCTGGGATTATTGCTGGCTCCAGTGGTTGTGTCCATTCCAGCACAGGGGGCTGAGCGGATTTATCTATCTTATGGCCCTTTAGAAGTGTCTTTGTCGGTCAAATCGCTGGCTACTTATGCAAGAGTTGGCAAAATTGATCAGGAATTAGCGGCTTATACAGACCGTCTCAATCCCCAGCAACTGGAACAGTTACGGACAATCTTACAGACTCGAATCGATATCAAACCGTTAGCGATCGCGCAATTTCTCTATTCATCTCAAGGAAAAATTATCTTAGATCGAGTGGGTCAGATTATCCAAACCAAAGCCGGTCAACCCGGTTTCTATGCCATTCGGGCGGCGCTAATCCAAGCGGCGGGTGCGCCAGACGGATTGACGCTGCTGAATGTGTTGGAAAAGTTTCCCACCTATGGCATCCGGATTAACTCGGTGCGTGGCTTTCAGCTCATTGAAGAGTTATCCAGCCTCATTCAGCAAACACAATTAGCCATTGCCGCCGTTGAGCAACAGGCTGTTACAGAAGCCTCCGCACAAACAGCCGAACGGGAATCCGCACCCACATTACCCAAAGGCTTAGGCCGGGAATCCAATTATTTTTCCACCTTACCCGACCTGCGGCAACCCGGAAACACTCAATATTCCAAGCAAACCCTTACCCTGTATGAGCCTAGGCGTCAGAGACGATTTCCCGTCGATCTTTACCTCCCTCAACAAAGTCAACGTCCAGCACCTTTAGTGGTGATTTCTCACGGTTTAGGATCAGACCGCACAACATTTGCCTATCTAGCCAGCCATTTAGCCTCTTATGGCTTTGCCGTAGCTGTCCCTGAACATCCAGGAAGTAACGCGGATCAATTGCAGGCTTTAATCAATGGTCTTGCCAGTGAGGTGACTCCCCCAGCCGAGTTAATCGACCGACCCTTAGACATTCAGTTTCTGCTCAATGAACTCCAGCGCTCCTTTGGGGGACGCATCAATGTACAACAAGTCGGCGTCTTAGGTCAATCGTTTGGAGGATACACGGTTTTAGCTCTTTCGGATGCCAAGATTGATTTTGAGCTATTGGGCAAAGAATGTGATCCCTCCAATGACTCTTTAAATTTATCCCTTCTGCTTCAGTGTCGTGCCCTAGAGTTGCTATCCAGGGACTATCAACTCTCCGATGAGCGAATTAAAGCCGGGATTGCCATCAATCCCGTGGGGAGTACCATTTTTGGCAAATCCCAATACAGCCAGATTCAAATCCCACTGATGTTAGTGTCAAGTAGTGACGATAACGTAGCACCAGCTTTGCCCGAACAAATTCAACCCTTTACCTGGCTGACAACCCCAAACAAATACCTAGTTTTACTCAGAGGAGGAACGCACTTTTCTACTTTAGGGCAATCAGAAGGAGCAATACCCCTACCCTCTCAAGTGATTGGTTCTGATCCTACGGTGGCACAGAATTATATGAAAGCCTTGAGTTTGGCATTCTTTCAAACTTACATTGTCAATAATCCAGATTACCGAGTTTACTTGAGTGCTTCCTATGCTCAATTTCTGAGCCGATATCCTTTGCCTTTGAGCCTAGTGGAGTCTTTGACCGAGGAGCAGATTAAACAGGCAAAACAGGCTGAAAGTTCTCCCCCAGAACCGACACCAACACCAGTGCCTGTGCCTACACCCTAGAAATCTGGTGTTACCGATGGTATTCAAGGACGCGGGGACTCGGGGACTCGGGGACGCGGAGAGGGGGAGACGCGGAGAAAGAATTCAGAC
>DATNQL010000299.1:0-12020 GCA_036704025.1 Stenomitos sp. | reverse complement strand
GTCCCTCTTATGGGAAACCCCCGATCGATTGCGGTGCAAGCAGTAACGCTTCTGGTACTGCACGCATCCACTAGCAGATTCCAGGGATGTACCTCGACTCTAAAGAGAGTGAAACCAATAATTCCAATCTGCTGGCTGCGTTGAACCTCTTGACCTACTAAGCTGTCGATGGAATTTTAGCCACTGTGGAGAGGCGTCCATATTTGTAATAAGCCGCACAAGCCCCCTCGGACGATACCATGCAAGTCCCAATTGGTGTTTCTGGGGTACAAGCCGTACCGAAGACTTTACATTGCCACGGTTTCAAAACGCCTTTGAGAATTTCACCACACTGGCAGGCGGCGGCGTCGGCTACCTTCCGATTGGGGACAGTAAATTTAACTTCGGCATCAAATTGTGCATATTCGGGGCGAATTTTTAGCCCTGAATCGGGGATGTCACCCAGCCCCCGCCACTCAAACATTTCCCGGACTTCAAAAACTTGATGAACCGCCTCAAGGGCAACTCGATTTCCCTGCTGTTGGACTAACCGACTGTATTGATTTTCGACCTCGCATCGCCCTTCCACCATTTGCTGCAAAATCATCCAAATGGATTGCAAAATATCTAGGGGTTCAAATCCTGATACAACTAAAGGCTTGTGGTAGCGATCGCTAATCACTTGATACGGTTCAATCCCAATCACCATACTGACATGACCAGGGCCGATAAACCCATCGAGTTGTAAATCGGGATTATCAAGCAAGGCTGTCAGGGCGGGAATGACGAGAACGTGATTAGAAAATAGGCTAAAGTTGTTAATTTGCTCGGCTTGGGCTTGCAGAACGGTTAAAGCCGTGCTGGGGGCAGTGGTTTCAAAACCAATGCCAAAGAAAACCACTTCTTTGTTGGGATTGTCCCGTGCAATCTGGAGAGAGTCTAACGGGGAATACACCATGCGGATGTTTGCCCCTTGGGCTTTGGCTTGTAGCAGGCTTTTTTGTGAACCGGGAACCCGCATTGCATCGCCAAAGGTAGTGAAAATAACCTCAGGATTTTCTGCCAGTGCGATCGCATCATCCAATCGTCCCCTTGGCATCACACACACTGGACAACCAGGGCCATGAATTAATTCGATCGTATCAGGCAGCAGGTCTTCCAGACCATATTTAAAAATAGAATGGGTATGTCCCCCACAGATTTCCATGAGTTTGAGGGGTTGATTTTTATGCCTTCCCAATTGTTCACATAGCTCTTGAATTTCTTGCAAGATGGCTTGCGCTTTTTGAGGGTCACGAAATTCATCAACGTATTTCATAGGAATTTAAGATTTTGGTTTTCAGTTTTAAAGAAATTATCGGACTAATTATTCATGATTAACATTTCGGCTTGTGTATCAGCCAGATCCTGCAACAGTTGTAATGTCTCAGCCGCTTCTTTTGGATCAATGCGATTCATGGCAAAGCCCACATGAACCAGTACCCAATCTCCAACACAAGATTCAGGCGGATGGTCATCATCAACAATGCAGGCAATATTGACTTGACGCTTAACTCCGCCAACATTCACTAGAGCAAGTTGATGATTAATATCCGTTATTTCTACAATTTGACCGGGAATTCCTAAGCACATTTTTTTATCTTCCTTTGAGGGTCTGTCAAGTGCCGCCGTTTAGCCATCTCTGAGATGGCTAGTGGTAAGGTGAGTTATGCCCACCTTACCCCTCAAGATTTTGCGTCAGTCCTGTTTTCGTTTCAAATGTTAACCATTAGCCATTAACTCTAGCTCTCCCCCCATCAGCCGTTAACGGTCAATCGTTCACAAACGACGAGAATGCAAGGGACTTTCCTATACAAAAAACAGCTTAACCTACAGTTACTGCCTCTGGTTGAACCGTACTAAATTGCTGTCTTGCTGTTGTTTCCAAGCGCTGCCCTTTGAGGAACGCGAGTTCGGCTTCGAGCTCATCTACATAGTCCCAAGCCGCGTCAGAGTCCTGGACATCAGCGCTATGACGAGCAGAAATCTCGCGAGCATTCAAGACGGATTTTTGCAGTTCTCGTTCCAGGATAGTCACTCTCGGATTTTCTAAGATTTCGGCCTTATTTAGAATGTCTGTTAAAGAAATGATGCCTAAGATTTCACCTTGGATGACGGGGGCACGCAAGACGCCAGCCCTTGTTAACAACCGCGCTACATATTCTATAGCGAGGTCAGGATTCACCACGATGCAGGGCTTGGTCATAATTTCAAAAACGCGCACCTCCTTGGGAGCTTTCCCATAGCCAAGTACCTTAGATGCAACGTCACTGGCAGTAACGATGCCGTAAGCATCCGACTCGTCGCGAGGTTCCACAATTAGGGATTGTATTCCCTTGAGCCGCATCAGCTTGATGGCATCAGCTACCGTCGCCGAACTTCGAGTTGTTGCGACCTCTTCTGTCATGATATCTCTGGCTTTCATGAGATCTGCTCCTTAAACTATTGTTTACACAACAAAGAAAACTCTTAGCAATAACTGCAAGTAGTCCCGAACGGCGAAGATTCTCAACCAATTCTGTGTGATGTTTTGATTAATTTTCTTCGTATCCTTGCAAAGGAGTATTAGGAATGGCTAGCCCTTCCCACAACTATTCAATGGAACTTAAAGTTATGAGGGTGAGGCTTTAAATTTACAGAAAACTTTTGTCTTTTCCTGTCTCTTTCGCCTTGAAAAATATATTTACCGATAGAGTGAGGAGTGATTCAGTATAAATCTATAAATCCTCTTCCATTCTCTAATCGCCAAGGATTGAGTTCAGGTTTCTATTCGCAATTTCATCTATTCGTATATTATCACCACTGTGACAATCAATCATGAAATTTTCTTTAATAAAATTAGACCTAAAATATGAAAAGCAATTTTTATTAATTTCCTCAATCAATGTCCGATAATTTAATCGATTAAAATAGTTTTTTGTAAAATTAACTACAGAATTAACCGGGTTAATCGTGAAATCCTGTTCATTATAAATACTGCTAAATTCAGCATTTCCCTAGACTATCCTATAAGTTCTATGACCATTGATAGCGTTGCATACATTAACCCATGAGCAACCAATGCTTAGAGAACTTATATCCGAATTTTATCGGGGGAAATTTAATAAACTAATCGTCTTCTTCTCGTGGACGAGTAAGAATGTCATAGACAACAGAAGCTGCAAACTCGCTAGTATTATTAATCTCCCTTACTCTTTGAGCTATTGTTTTAGCTGTCTCTATCTCACCCAGCTTCGCCAGTACCAAGCCCGAAGCCGCATAAGCATTTAAATAAAGCCTAATCAAAGGCTCATCCTGGCGATTCAATAATAGGGGCTTGAGTTGTTCCCAATCTTCAGGCAAGTGTTCCGATGCCTGAATTTGATTTACGACTTTTTCCGCAATCTTTAGTGCCATTGGTTGATTATTCTTGTAGAAGAAGTACCTATAGGCAGTAATCATGACATCTAGATTGCCTTCCGCTTTAGCTAAGGCTTGGTTAATATACTGTTCGGATTCTGATGTATTTTCCCAGTGGTTAGACGCTAAGATGAGTAGGTTTTTGATCTCCTGTGGCACTTCGTACCATGAGAACGTCTTTTCTTCAACTTTCATATCCATCTCCTTACGCAAATAACTAATAGTCCATTAATTGGGCAGCTACAATAACAGCTTGTCCTAGTGATAACCCACCATCATTAGGTGGTACTAAGTGATGGCTGAGTACAGTGATTCCCTTCTTTTCTAAGCGATGGCTGACTTGTTCGAGCAAAATCTGGTTTTGAAATACACCTCCGGTTAATACAACTTGCTGAATTTCCTGTTGGCAACTGAGATGGTTAACTAGATCCACAATTGCCTTAGCTAAGCCTTTATGGAATTTAGCCGCTATAACAGCCTTGGGAATATTCTGCTGTAAATCATCCAACAACGCTTGCCACATGGGTTGCGGTTCTAAATAAAGGGGCGGGTTAATTTCAGATATCAGCTTTCCTTCCAAAAGCTGATTGGCTCCCACCCTCTGCTCTGATTTTCCATGCCTAATTTGTAGAGTACCAATCGTAAAGGGGTAAGCTAGACTTTCTTCAACATCCTTTAAGCTATCCCTCTCAACAATGGCTTCCATTTCAATGGCACCTTGCCCTTCATAACTACACGATTCTCGACAAATATTGATCGCTGCTGCAACGGCATCAAATAAGCGTCCACAAGAAGAAGCGAGGGGGGAGTTAATGCCTTTTTTTAGCAATTGATCGAGAAGAGTTATAGGCTGGCGTTCCAGAAAATCAAATAATTCTAAGTCCCTATACTTTTGTTGTAAATCATCCCAATTGAAAGCTTTTGTCAGTTGAGCATAGGTATTACGCCAAGGTTGATAAATCGCTTGTTCACCGCCAATCATGGCTACGGGTTTAAAGGTTCCCAATCGTCTAAATCCTCGGTAGTCGGCTAAAAGAAATTCTCCACCCCAAAGGGTGCCATCTTCTCCATAACCTAAGCCATCCAGCGCAATGCCTAAAACTGGAGGGGCATCGAGAGGAATGCCATTTTCTGCCATGCAAGACGCAATATGGGCATGGTGATGCTGGATGCTGTGTAATTTCAGTTGGTTAGCGATGGCGAGTTCTTTACCGAGTTTTGTAGAGAGATATTCAGGATGGTGGTCGATCGCAATGGCAACCGGTTTATGCTCAAATAAATTTAAGTAGAGATTCAACGTATCTTGATAAGCCCCAAACGCCGCTGCGTTTTCTAAATCTCCCAGATGTTGCGACAAAATGGCTTGTCCATCTCGGAGTAGGCAGAACGTATTTTTCAGTTCGCTGCCCA
Organism: Stenomitos sp.; assembly: GCA_036704025.1. Classification (GTDB taxonomy): domain Bacteria; phylum Cyanobacteriota; class Cyanobacteriia; order Cyanobacteriales; family Coleofasciculaceae; genus Allocoleopsis. The sequence goes on along the minus strand of DATNQL010000299.1, from coordinate 7,193 downwards.
TTGCTAAAATGTTGGGTGCCGCCTGGAATCCAGGCGGTAAATGAATAGGTGCAGGGGCATAGCCACGAGCACGACGAAGAAGTTGCGTTTTTTCCCCAATTACCCGCACAACCGAATCATCAACACGGTTGACAATATCCCGATTATGAAGTAGAAAATAATCAGCAATTTTGCCTAACTTCTCACGCGCTTGCTCATTATCGATACATTGAGGTTCATCGGAAAGATTGCCGCTCGTGAGTACAATAGGACGATTCAGCCGCTGAAGAATTAAATGATGCAGCGGAGTATAAGGCAACATAAAACCCAGGTGATTTTGACCCGGTGCTACGGATGGGGCAATTGGATTCTGGATGGATGAATCTTGCTCTCTCTGTTTTGCGTGTATTAATACAATCGGGGCGGCGGGACTTTGCAGTAGTTCTCGCTCTTTAGGGGTGGGTGTGCAGTACGCTTCAATCACTGCCATATCCCGCGCCATTAAAGCAAAAGGTTTGTGATAACGCTGCTTACGCGATCGCAATTGTTGCACAGCGGCTTCATTGGTGGCATCACAAGCCAGATGAATGCCCCCGATCCCTTTAATCGCAACAATCTCACCCTTTTGCAGTAGCGTACAAACAGCATCCACCTCATCCAGCATGGAAAACATGGACGCCGTAATCGGCTTCCCATCCGCCCGTTCTAACCAAGCTTTTGGCCCACAAACCGGACAGGCGACGGGCTGGGCATGAAAGCGACGGTTCTCAACATCTTGGTATTCCTTCCCACAATCCGGACACATAGCAAACCTCGCCATGCTAGTGTTACATCGGTCATAGGGGACAGCACGAATAATACTCAGACGCGGGCCACAATGGGTGCAGTTGGTAAAGGGATAACGATACCAGCGCGTCAAGGGATCGAAGACTTCTTCCTTACATTTCGGGCAAGTCGCCGCATCCGGAGTAATTTCCGTCCGCACCGCACTACTCACACTTTTAGTAATGACAAAATCCTCAAAATCACAACGACCGCCATAGGGGTGACGGATGATAGTTTCAATTCTTGCCAGAGGGGGACATTCATCCTGCAACCGTTGGACGAATTCATCCAAAGACTCAGCACGACCCAAAGCACGAATTAACACCCCCTCCCCATCATTGCAAACCTCTCCTTTGAGTCCGCAAGCTTTGGCAAGGCGATAGACTGTAGGACGAAATCCAACCCCCTGAACGGTGCCGCGTACTCGGATTTCTTCAGCAACAGAGTGGGGAGATGAGGAGATAGGATGAGAGGGAGATGGAGGAATGTCTTGTGTCATATTCCCGATTTCAAAAAGCAATCAACAATCAGGTTTTTAGTACTCAAATTTGACAAGAAGTCATGAGCTTGATGATTGGTAAGCTATGAGTTGAACTGAGCTTTCAGAACAGCATATTGCTCGTTTAAAAAAGTGGCAATCTGTTCAGTATGCGATCGCACACAGTTCAGTGTCTCCTGATTCAGAGTCACTGGCAACACAGAGCCGTCACTGCGTAGAGGATACCGTAACGATACCGAATCGGGATCGAGGTTTTGAAAATAAATGATTGCCGCCTCAATATTCTTAGGAACGCCATCACACCCTTCCAATGCTTCAACTAACTGTTGAACACCGGAAAGCAAGTAATCCAACGAGTGCTTTTTTTGATAATTTTTAGCAAATTCCGTAAAAGGCCGTTGGAGTATTTCGAGACAAATCAGAATCTGCCGCTTCAATAGCAATTCAACGCATTGACGATACAGAAAAGTTGCAGGCAGCCCTACGACCTCAGCATTATCTGAAGCTAGCAGTAAATCCCCGGCTGTTTTATATTGCACAATTAACGGCGTCCATGTGTCTGCAAGACTATCCAGACTACGATTCATAATTTAATAATAATGCGGTATTCCTTTTGATATCTACAGATTAGTACTCAAGCCGGAGATTGATAGAGCTTTGTTATAATAAAACCTGATCCGGATAACACGCTCTAAATTGATTTGAGTGATCAGAGATTGAGGTAGACATCCAGGACAATGCCTTTTAACGGGTCATGATTGTCCAGAGTTTAAAAAAACAGGAGTTATCCGGCAGTGATCAGCCGATATCCCTGAGAATCAAAGAATTACCTCAGATTAACAGAGCCTAATACATCAATTGCTATGGCATCTAGCACGCTCAAATACGCTTACTTTCCCGGATGTGTGGCTCAAGGAGCCTGTCGGGAGCTTTATCTCTCTACCTCCGTACTCACCCAAGCACTGGGCATCGAACTGATTGAACTAAAAAAAGCATCCTGTTGTGGTTCCGGTACCTTCAAAGAAGATTCCCAGTTACTCGAAGACACCGTTAATGCTCGTAACATTGCCCTCGCTGAGGAACTGAATCTGCCACTTCTTACCCATTGCAGCACCTGTCAGGGTGTGATTGGTCATGTGGATGAGCGGTTAAAGGAATTCCAAGAGAAAGACCCAGGCTATATTGACGAGGTTAATGGATTTCTCAAGAAAGAGGGCTGTTCTCCTTACAAAGGCAGTACCGAAGTCAAGCATTTGCTGTGGGCGTTAGTTGGGGATTACGGACTCGAAGCCCTACAACAACGGGTGACTCGTAAGCTGAGTGGGCTAAAGTGTGCCGCGTTCTATGGCTGTTATTTGCTGAGGGGACAAACGACAATTCCCTTTGACGATCCTTTTAACCCAGAGTCAATGGAGAATTTATTTAGGGCGGTGGGGGCGACACCCGTTTATTATCGAGGTCGGACTCAGTGCTGTGGTTGGCCAATTTCTAGCTATGCCACGAAGCAAGCCTTTAAAATGGCGGGGACGCATATTCAAGAAGCCATTGATGCAGGCGCAGATTGTATGGTGACTCCCTGTCCCTTGTGCCATCTCAACCTGGATTCCCGTCAACCGGAAGTCGAAAATGCGATCGGGCAAAAGTTGGGTTTGCCGGTGCTGCACTTACCTCAATTGGTGGCTTTAGCCCTGGGTATTAGTCCAAAACAGTTGGGTTTAAGCAAACATATTGTTTCGACACGACCTCTTTTGGAAAAATTAGGGCTTCAGTGAGACAGGTCGGCTGAATTCAATTACTGTTAATGGCTAGTGATACGCGATCGCCTCCAATCTCCCGTATCGCTCCCAACAACTTGACGACATCTTTATAAGGAAGCTCACTGTCTGCCTTTAAAATCACTGCGCCTTGGGGATGGTTAGTTAGATAGTCCACGATTTGCTGAGCCAATTTATCTTTAGTAATTGTTTGGGTTCCTAACGAAATCTGTCCCTGTCGGTTCAGTCCTACAACCAACGGGTCAGGAGCTTTCTGCTCACTGACCCCCGCATCTGCACTAGGCAACGTTACATCGACTCCCTGCTGAGTGGTTAACGTCATCGAAATAATAATGAAAAATGTCAGGATGGTCATTAACACATCCATCATCGGCACTAAATTCAGCTCTGGCATTTCCGAGCTATGGGCATCAGACTTAAATCGCATAGGTAACGTCAATAAAATGATAAAGATTTAAGAAAGATTTAAGCTGTTCAGCATTTAAATCACTCATTCAGATTTACGGGAAAGCTTCATCCGTAAGGGTTTTGTGTTTAATAAGCTCTGACGCATTTAATTTGTATATTTCCACACCCTACACCCCACACCCCACACCCATTACGACAGTTTCGCTATGGTAATTTAGCTGCACATCAGCTTATTCATGCCCAGTTTAGATGCCTAACCGCTTAAGCACCGACGCCAAACATCCTATTTTTAAGGATGTGTTTTTTCTTCAGTTCCCCCGCCTCCCTGCTCCCTTGCTCTGTTGTGACCATCAAGTGACAGGGGACTATTCCCTAATAACTCAGAAGTAGAAAGTGATTGAACTGATTGAGAAAGACTCGGTTCATACCAAACCTGTCGGTAAATCAGCTCTAACGCGCTACCAACCCTAGAGAAGTAATTCACCTGTCGCGCTTGTAAAGTAACGAGAATCCGAAAGAAGGCTAGAGCGATAATGGCCACGAGCATCCCGCTTGCTGTTGTAATTAGAGCCTCACCGATACCTGCTGCGGCCTGAGAAGCACTAGCACTGCTACCACCCCCACCAATTTTGAGGTTGGCAAAGGTTGTAATCAGACCTGTTACAGTTCCCAATAGTCCGAGCAATGGTGCCATCGCAACCACTGTTTCCAATAACTTATTGCCCTTACGGATTTCGACAAATTCGTTATCACCTACGGCTTCCATTGCTAAACGGAAGGTTTCAGGTGTGGGTCGATTTAGTTGGAGGGGAGCCAGCAGAAATCGACCAATCGGTAATTCCTGAACTTGTTGTGCGATCGCAGCCGCCTTTTTCAGGTCATAGTGAGCCGCTTCCAGCACATCATGAACAATTCGGTCTTCTTGGCTTAATAGCCGATACCAAAACCAGCCCCGCTCCAGAGCACAAGTAAGTGTGGCAGCGGATAGTCCTAGAAGCGGGATCATAACTGGACCACCTTTAATCAGCAAATCGAGTATTCTGGACATGTTTTAGAAAATAAAACGGCTGAATAGCAATTTGAGGAAGACCTAAATTGTTAAGTCAAACGAGTTTTAGTAACAACAAAGGTAGGTCTATTAGTTAGATAATCCTTACCTCTAACCAGGAGGACTTGCCCAAATCACGACAATGCTTCCTTTACCATCCGTAGTCGGTACTAGGTTGAAATAAAGCTGAAGCTTGTCCTTCTTCACCTCATAGATGACTCCTCCGCCATAGGGCGGCTTTGGCTCGGATACCTCATAGCTATTGTTCTGCAAATTGGTTTTCAAGAACGTATCCATTAGTGTCTCGGCAACCTGATCCGGGACTACACTAATACTGCTAATTTCCGGGCGACGTGTTCCTGAAGGATAGAACTTATCCGGTTCAGTAAAATAAGAAGCATCAACATTTTGGGATTCCAGACCGGTTGCCGTGAGAATATCAGAAATTTCCGATGGCACTTCTACGGCTTTCTTAAAGTCCCCCAAACTCAACGCATTCTCACCGAGAACATATACAGTTCCTTCCTCTCCTCCGGCAAAAATCAGACTCAAAAACTGAGTCTTTCCATTCTTGGTTGATACCTGATAAACCTTTCTGTTTGCCTCTTGGATCGTAGGCTTCCACTCATATTGCTTGGCAGGTAGTTCTTTCTCAAAATAGGCAGATACTTGATCCAACTTTGTGCCTGTTTGTAAGCAGAAGTCTTTTTGAAAGCAACCTGCCTTAGCTCCGGGATACTTAGGAAATTGCTCCCAAGGGTTGGCATCAGAGGATGATGGTGCAGGGCTAGGAGTTGGCTCAGGCTTGCTCGGTGGGGTTTCTTTGGGTTTAGGTTCGGGTGGTGTTTCTTTAGCTTTGGGTTCGGGCGGAGTTTCTTTGGGCTTGGGTTCGGGTGGGATATCTTTCGATTTAGGTTTAGGTTCGGGTGGAATAACCGTTTGCGGACGGGTAACAGCTTTGGGAAGAGAAGGTACTTTCTGCGGAGCGGGAGATGGCTTAGGAGCAGCCTTGACAACAGGCGACTTGGGTGAAGTGGGTAGCTGTGTTACTCTGATTTGTTTCTCTGGTTTAGGGGGGGCAGGTTTCTGTTCAGATGGGATAGGTATCAACAGCAGTAAACCGTGGATACTCAGAGAAACCAGTGCCATCAGCCAGATAAACTTGTGTGAGGAAGTCGGCAGTTTGTTGAGTGGGTGAAGCCAAGTCATGGCTTCTGATGCTGGAAAGTTTCCACTCGCCGCGAAAAAAGACGAGCCAGCATTGGTTCCAGTCTCTCTTTGAGTTGAGCCGTACCCTAGAGAAGATGATGGAGATGGCTGTAACGATCGCGATCGCGAAATGGGATGCACAGTCCCCGGTTGCTTATGCGTTGGTGAATCAGAGGGAGTAGACATAGCTACGATGAGTAGACAATAGAAATAACCAGGGACTAGCACTTAATTGCACTATCAACGACGATTAGCTTGAATTTGGTCAAAAATTGCACCATCATCAAAGAATTTCTTTTGAATGCTGTCCCAGCCTCCCAATTCTTTGACGGTAAAGAGCTTAGTAACTTGGGGAAACTTGCTGGCGACTTCTTTAGTCACACCAGGCTCAACAGGGCGAAACCCGACTTTGGTAAATTCTCGCTGGGCTTCAGGGGTAAACAGGTATTTGACAAAAGCTTCTGCGACTTGCCGGGTTCCGTGTTTATCGACGTTCTTATCAACAACGGCTACCGGGTTATCGATAGAAATATTGGACTGAGGAATCACAGAGAAAGACCCAGTCTCACCCTTTTGTGCCGCAAAAATCACCTCATTTTCATAGGTAATCAGCACATCCCCCTGCTTTTGTTTGAAGAAGGTATCCGTCGCTTCACGCGCATCCTTAGGCAATACGGGTACATTCTTGAAAACTTCGCTCACAAATTGGCGGGCTTTGTTTTCATCTCCACCGGTTTGGGTGATTGAACCCCACAAGCCCAAGAAATTCCACATCGCACCGCCAGAGGTTTTGGGGTTGGGTGTAATCGTGCTAATCCCAGGTTTGGCTAAGTCAGCCCAGGTACGGATTTTTTTGGGATTTCCTGCTCGCGTTACCAAGGCAACAACAGAGCGCGTCACAATGGCTTCATTTGGAGCTTCTTTCTCCCATCCTGGCTGGATCAGACCTGCTTTTTCGATTTTTTGGACATCTCGTGCCAGCGACAGAGCCACGACATCCGCTTCTAGCCCATCAATCACAGCGCGAGCCTGAGAACCAGAGCCTCCATAACTCTGCTGAATCTTCACATCTTGGTTATGCTCTCGTTTCCATTTCGCCACAAACTGAGGAACGATTTTGTCATAGGCGGCCTTGGTTACCGAGTAAGACACTAAGGTCAGCTCAGCCGTTTTTGGCTGTTGGCTTAGCTGTTGTGTTTTTTGAGAGGGAGGCGTGGCTTGCATCGCGCGACCTGTAGCTGAGGCGGGCATCACCACGCTTAAACCGAAACCCACCGAAAGCAGTATGGCTGTGGTTCGAGTTGAAGACTGCTGCAAGGGTTGAAAAATTTGCTTTGGAGTGGCGAAAAAGCATCCGCTTTTCGCCTGAATCAAGGATGTCCACTTCTTCGTCTTGGGGTATTGCATAAGTCAGAGAGCTTCCTCATCAATGAGGCTTAGTACGGTAAAT
>DATNQL010000298.1:0-4110 GCA_036704025.1 Stenomitos sp. | reverse complement strand
CAGTTATTATTCAAATTACTACAAAACGGGGGGTGAAGGGGCTACCGTCGGTAGCCCCTTCACCCCCCTTGTTAATGATTATCATTCTTGAAACAAGAAGTCTCTTGTTTTTTTGGGACAATTTATTTTCTGGAAGTCCCTAACACCGATGGAAGCCAATAAGCTTCAATGTTTCTTAAGGTTATAGCGATGTGATGTTTGTAAAATGAGGATTCGACTGGATTGCCGCTTTCCACCAAGCTATGCCCTCTGAAACTCCGCCATCTCTAGATTTACCGACTGGATCAACACCCTTGCGAGTTTTGATTGTCGAAGATGACCCCATGATGCAACTGGGTTTAGAGCAGTCATTAACGGCTCATCCCCAAATCACGATCATCGGGCAAGCAGAAGACGGCTACATGGGCGTAGAAGCGGCAAAAAGATTGAATCCCGATCTGATTGTCATGGATATTGGTTTGCCGCGTTTAGATGGCATTGCCGCCACTCAACAAATTAAAGCGGCACTGCCGAACGTGAGAGTGGTAATGCTAACCTCCCATACAACGGATCAGGAAATTATTGCATCGCTCTCTAGTGGTGCCGATGCTTATTGCATTAAGGGAGCTAGTGTAGATCGATTGCTCAAGGCGATTGCCGCAGCCGCAGAAGGAGCAACATATCTAGACCCCCAGATTGGTCGGCAAGTCCTCCAGCATCTTACCCCACCTGCTCCTAGTGGAAATATTGCCAATTTGTCCCAACGAGAATTGGAAGTTTTAAAGCTCATTGTTGAAGGCTACAGTAATCCAGAAATTGCGGCAAAACTTTACCTCAGTGCTAATACAGTCAAGACTCATGTTCGAGGGATTATGAATAAACTCTCGGTTGATGACCGAGTTCAGGCTGCCGTTGTAGCTCTTCGCTCCGGCTTGGTTTAAAGTCAGATTAATCATTCAGTTAGACTTTATTAAAAGTTTTGAAAGTAGGACATTTGTTAGGAAAATTTTGGAAAAAATCTTCTGTTTTATACATGGATGGCATCTGTCGAAAATTAACCGCCTAAAATCTACATCCCCTGCTCAATTTTGTGGCAAGAGATGTGCGAACTTACTGTTAAATGGCTTTCAGGGAAGCACCGTCAGCCGTCCGCGACACATTAGCTGTCCAGAGGTTAGAGCCAGTTCTTGAAGATTCACTTCTGAACCTAAATTGACCTGGAAGTCATCTAAGATGAAGGGAGGAGCGGTTGGTGATAAATGAATTTGTAGGGGATTGAGCCTCAGGACTTGAGGGCTTGCCAGTTGCAGCCCAGCACGAATGATGACAGGCGTTGTTTGAAGTGACGCATCTGTTAATGTACCCAAGACGGTTAAGTGACCCTCTTCAATATCAACCTGTTGCCAGCTAATTTGTCGATCTTTTAATTCATTCCCTAAATCTGTGATTCCATCCGATGTGAGCAATGTACGGAGGAAGTCGGATACAGCATTGAAGAGCATGGGTGCCTGAAGGGAGGCTGCAAGGTCGCTGGCTGAAATCACCATCTCACCCCCCACAGGTATTGGTTCTAACAGGCGCAGGGGTTTGCCTTTAATGACCTGACTTAGATTAACTCGAATGCCTGTCCCTTCTAACTCAAGTTGACTCAGATGTAGTCCTTGATATACGGCTCGACTAGCTGTGATGGAGACCCTAGGGATGTGACCGGAGAGGATTTGACGATCGCCTCCACTAATCCTAAACTGTAAGGTTTCAACTTGCTCGACTTGCGATCGCAGCCATAGCTGAACGGCTGGTGATAACACTTTACTGATAATCCGACTTTTTTTAGACTTCAACGTTGTTGGTGTTTCAACGTCCATTAGCACCTCAAAATGAATAGGACTGATACAAAGGCTTGATTTTGACAACTGTTTTCCGACTGATTGGGCTGACCGTAGATTAAAAGTCCTATCCCATCAGTCATCTAATCATTCCCGAGTGACGTAAGTTCTATGATGGTGAGAGAGTAAGTAATTATGCCATCGACATGAGCTGTTTGTACAAAAAAAACGGAGTACTTGCAGTTAACCCCATTCTTGTAATATTTGTACATAGTTGAGTCAGGTCGATCCAGGCATAAGCGACGCTATGCGAGTAATCGGTGTTCCTCCCAGAGGTTCTCTCTGTACCCGCCTAGTAGCCTGCTCGGTGCATCGCCCTTCTCTAGAGGTAAATGCTCATACCGTCGTCGGATCATTATGGAAGAAAGAGTACAAAAAATTCTTTCCCAGTGGGGGATAGCCTCACGGCGTCAAGCAGAGAAGATGATTGAAGCCGGACAGGTTCGCCTCAACGGCACCGTGGTGCATGTGGGACAAAAAGCCAATCCTGAAACAGATGTACTCGAAGTGGATGGCAAACTTGTCCAACCGAATAACCGACCTCAATCGATTTACCTATTGCTCAATAAACCCCCTGGCGTCGTTTCCACTTGCCGAGATGCTCAGAATCGTCCGACCATTCTTGACCTTTTGCCGAAAGCTCTCTCTCAAGATCAGGGTATCCATCCCGTGGGACGATTGGATGCCCAATCAACGGGTGCACTACTGTTGACCAATGATGGGACGCTGACATTTCTCCTCACTCATCCTCGTCATCACGTTCCAAAGACTTATCATGTTTGGGTGCAGGGTCATCCACCTGAATCCGTTTTACAAATGTGGCGTCAGGGTGTTGACCTGTTAGGAAAAAAAACCTTACCTGCTCAAGTGCGGGTACTTCAGCGTGGGGTCGAGGACACACTCTTGGAAATTGTGTTAACAGAGGGAAGAAATCGACAGATTCGTCGTGTCGCCGAACTGCTAAGCTATCCAGTGATTCATCTGCACCGCACTGCAATTGGTCCGATTCAATTACAAACCCAAGGTGAGCCGGTACTCCCTAGCGGTCATTACCGTTACCTGAATGATTTTGAAATACGTTTTCTCAAAAGAAAAGCCGAGTCCACCTAACATCAGTAAAAGTGCCAGCAGATATGAAGGAGTACAGGGTATGAAGGAGAACAAACGCTATTTCCCGCAAGAACAAGTCGAGAAACTTAAAGAATTAGGGTCTCGCCTCCGCCAGTTCCGCACGGAACAATCGATTCCCCTAGAAGAAGTGGCGGCTCAAACTCGAATTCAAGCACGCTTATTAAATGCGATTGAAGAAGGTCGGCTTGAAGAATTGCCGGAGCCAGTTTATATAAAAGGGTTTATTAAACGCTTTGCAGAGGCTCTGGGCCTCAATGGGGCAGAGTTTGCGAGTGCTTTTCCGGCTGGCTCATCTCTACAGTTTGTTAAGCCCGTTTGGCGGCACTTACCCGCGTCTCAACTGCGACCCATTCATCTTTACTTACTTTACGTGTTGCTGGTGATTAGCGCGGTTAGTGGCTTATCGTTGCTAGTGCGTCGTTCGGCTCTGGAAGGTGGATTGAGTCGATATGAGGCGGAAACGCAACAAGCACCACAATACCCAAAACCCAGCTCATCTGCTCAGCCGAAGCTGCCACAAAGATTACAACCTACCAAAGCCGCTGAAGTTACACAGCGCAGTCAAGATGGAAAGCCTGTCCAAGTGCGTGTTACCCTCAAAGCTCAGTCTTGGTTGCGAATTGTTGCCGATGGGAAGACTGAGTTTGAGGGCACCTTACCGGAAGGAAGCAATCGCACTTGGGTGGCCGATAAAACCCTGATTGTACGAGCGGGCAATGCTGGGGGCGTCTTGGTGGAGTTTAATAACGAATCCGCCAAGCAAATGGGTGCCCCCTATGAGGTTCAGGAAGTTACGTTTGCTGTCAATCCGAATTCTTAAAAACGTTGTTAGATTTTAGTTGTTAGGTAATTGATTTAACAGCTAGAAACTAACAACTCATGTTTAAGAACGAATGGGGGCACGACCGTAAATGTAAGTGAGGGTTTTAAGGCGATCGCGTAATTCCCCGGTCAACACATCGGGTCGATAACGCCATTCCCAATTGCCTTCCGCTTTACTCGGAAAGTTCATTCGAGCTTCTGTACCCAGACCTAACAGATCTTGCACGGGAATAATGGCTTGATTGGCTACACTACTGAGCGCAAGGCGAATTAAATCCCACTGAATACCATC
>DATNQL010000297.1:0-4913 GCA_036704025.1 Stenomitos sp. | reverse complement strand
CAGTTATTATTCAAATTACTACAAAACGGGGGGTGAAGGGGCTACCGTCGGTAGCCCCTTCACCCCCCTTGTTAATGATTATCATTCTTGAAACAAGAAGTCTCTTGTTTTTTTGGGACAATTTATTTTCTGGAAGTCCCTTAACGATGTGGGCAATAAACTCTGCGGTTAAATCCTTTAGCTAGTGTGATCACAGCTCTTGTTGGGTGCGTTAACAAAGTGAAACACACCATCAAATCTATCCCTATGATTCATTCGGTGGGTTACGCTATTGCTAACCCACCCTACATTTTAGGTTGATGTGAACGACGAACACCCTGCGGGAATATTTAGAGAGTTCACAAGGGAAGCCGGATGTAAAAGGTCGTTCCTTCCTGGCAACTGGACTCAAAAGAAATCTGCCCCCCATGAGCATCAATAATCGATTTGGCGATCGCGGTTCCCAATCCAGTGCCACTATGTTTACCATAAGTCACAAACGCTTCAAATAAGCGGTCTTTAATCGCGTCTGGGATGCCTGGGCCATTATCACGAATCTTGATATTCACCCCTGACTCGCTCACCCAAGCTGTCAATTCCACACGCCCCCCACATCCTTTAAACGCCTCAACCGCGTTCCCCACCAAATTTTGCACAACACGTAATAGTTTGTTTTCATCCACATTCACGACGACATCTGCTGCCTGAATCACAAACTCAACCTGTGCCTCGTGAAAGTAAACACGATTGAGTTTTTCAAAAAGCTGCAATACCACAGCAAGGTTAATCGGTTGTTTATTTAATACGGAATTGCCCCGCACAAATTCCAAGAACTCTTCTGCCATTGCTGACATTCGATGAGCCTGGGCTTGAATCAAATAGCACCATTCAACAGTTTCTTCATCCGAGTGAAGTTCCTGAATCATGCCACTGGCTAGATTAATCCCGCTCAAAGGACTTTTGAAATCATGGATAACGGTGTTCAGCATCTCCCCCAGCAGAACCATTTTCTCTTTGTGAACCACTTGTTTCACATATTCGTCTGTGGAGTCCCTGAGACGTTGAATCATGTAACTAAAAAGTTTAATAGCTACACTGCCTTTTGTGTTTTCCAAGATTTCCATCAGACCATTACCTGGAATCTTGGCTAAAGTAGCCTCTTGACAAGCAATGGCTTGAGTGCTACGGGGTTGTCCATCCAAAATCCCAAGTTCCCCGAAAAAACCATTCGGCAGAGCTTTGGTTAGGGTTTGATAGTGATTAGGGCTGATCCGTTTTCTAAATTCCACTTGACCGGCTAAAACCAGGTAGAGGAAATCGGCGGGATCGCCTTCATCAAAAATTAGGGTCTGATCGGGTAAGTCTTCGACAATCGCTATGCGGCATAGTTCTGACGCTTGTTCAGGCTCAAAAAAGGATATGAATTTATGCGATTTCAGTTCCATAGGAGAGAAAACTGCATCGTTAGTCTCACAAATTGCTTGATTTTAGCTTGACATCTTTCACTCGTCTAAAGAGTGCGATGGCTCACGTTGATGCTTGAGCCAAAGCTAGCACTGCATTCTGACCGCCAAATCCAAAACTCAAACACAGCACCTGCCGAATTTGGCTTGAGCGAGGTGTTTTTACTAAATCCAGCTCAAAATCGGGTTCGGTCAACCCCACACAAGGGGGTAACAGTTGATGCTTTAAGGCTTTCAAACCAAAAGCCACGCCTAAGGCTCCAGATGCCCCTAGAGTATGACCTGTTGCTCCTTTGGTGGAACTCACTGGAACGTCCCTGGCAAATATCCTCTGAATCAACTCAGCTTCGTTAGAGTCGTTGAGTTGGGTAGCAGTACCGTGAGCGTGAATGTAGTCAATATCCGACGAGGAAAGATGACTGCGTTCTAGACATTGTTTGACAGCCGCGATCGCACTACGTCGATCTGGATTGGGGGCACTGATGTGATAAGCATCGCTCGTTAAACCAAACCCCAGCAACTTTCCATAAGCTCGAGCACCTCGATGAACCACCCCGTCGGCTGACTCTAAGACGAACACAGCCGCTCCTTCTCCTAAGACTAAACCTTCGCGCCGCTTGTCGAAAGGGTAAGCCCCAGTTTGAGCCAAAGCACCCATTTGAGCGAATCCTGTTAGGGTGAGCGGAGTGATCGGAGCTTCAACCGCACCTGCGATGACTCGCCGACATTGACCCGTTTGGATGAGTTCGATGCCTTGAGCGATCGCCCAGATTCCTGTTGCACAAGCTGCCATTGGTGCCAGAACCGGACCTGTTGACCCAACTTGACGAGCGACGGTAATTGCAGCGCTGTGCGGCAGCGTATCTAACCAATGGTCTAAGTTGAGGATTGGGGATGGGGAAGAAGACGCCGACAGAGGAAAACAAAGGGATGGAGAGAGTTGTTCAAACTCATCATGCCCCTTTGTCTGCTCAGCCCAGCATTGAGTGTCCCCATATTGTCTTCTTCCCAGCCTTTTAACCAATTGCTCCCAGGAGGCCTGACAGCTACGACTCGAGCCAATCACCACGCCACAATCGGGCAATGGCAGAGGTAAATCAGCATCCTGAAGGGCATCTGCCAAAACCTGCTGCGTGAGCGTTTTTAAGGACGTTACGCTTTGACCAATCAGCCCTAGGGGGCGGGAGGGAAGCTCTGGAAACGGTTGATGCTGCTGAATTCCAGATTTTCCATTAATCAGATGCTGCCAGCTAGATTCCAGGCTACCTAAAGCTGAGAGCAAACCGATGCCAGTAACAACGACCTCCACCGCAGCCAAAGCGAATTGCTCCCAAGTGTTCCAGCAAACCTCATCAAGTCTAAACGATTGAGAGGATTTTCAGCCAACGGCTTTGAATAAAAAGAGGTAGAGTCTGGAGATCTCCGTTCACCTAGGCTGAATCCGAACCAAAGATCTGGACTCTACTCAGTCATCAAGCCAGCCTTCCAGTCTGAATCGCAAATCTACTATTTTTTGAGATTTTCGATTCCTTTTGTCACCTCTATTGACTCAATACGATCACCCTGCTGAATCTTGTCAACCACATTCATGCCATTGGTGACATAGCCAAAAACGGCATAGTTCCCATCCAAAAATGGCAGTTCAGCTAGGGCAATGTAAAACTGGGACGAAGCCGAGTCCGGGGGAGTTGAGCGAGCCATCGCCACCGCACCACGAGTATGTTTGAGTTGAGGGGGAACAGCAATGCCGGCTTTATCGAAAGTTTGGCTATAAACCGGAGCTTGTGCGTCTTTGGGCTTAATTTCTAGCGGGACATAGCGTTCTTGCTGTGTTTGGGGATCAATAAAACCACCGGTTCCCAATCGCTCTACAGGAAAGTTCGGGTCTTTCCCTTGAGGGTCACCCCCTTGAACGACAAAGGGTTGTGGGTCTCGCACAACCCGGTGAAAAACCAGCCCCTTGTAGACGCCTCGCTGGACAAGGTCTACAAAATTCCCTGCTGTAATGGGCGCATTGGTTCCATCAACTTCGATAGTGATCGGTGAGCCTTTTACCTTGAGTACGACTGTGGCTTTTCCTTCCAGTCTTGGTAAATTGCTCTGCTGAGAACTAGGGCGCTCAGCGGCTGGAGCCGAAGCTGTTTCAGCGGCTTTTGGGTTACTGGATTTGAGAGGAGCCGCTTCTTGTGTACTACATCCCCCCATCACCAAACCGACAACAATCAAAAGGATCGATAACCAACGTTGGATTTTTATCTGCATGTTTAATTCACCGTTCTTGTAGCCTTAGCTACTGAATCATAGTAAGCAGATCTGTTCCCACTCAACAGTATGAATAACCCAATTCAACTACAAGCCCTCCAGGGGAATGGCTAGAAAACGAGCAATTTCTGCACCCTGATTTTCGAGTTCGGACAAGGATAGGGGCTGCCCAACACGAGTCAGAGGAATTTCACGGCGGTCTTTCGCTCTCAGATAAAGTGCTCTTTTTGGGTTAAGACCTTCTTTAATCTCTACTCGAATCGACTGGACATCTTGTAGGCGACAGCTAAATTCGATGCGACGGTTTTTCCCAGGAAAGCCCCAGCGAAAAATCTTGACCATGCCGGTTTCTTTGCTGAACTCATTGTAACCGCCTCCAACATCCAACAAAATAACCAGCCACAGGTAAAGGGCTAAGAGCAGACCCGCCAAGCCATAGAACCCCATCGCTGCCCCTTGAGGGATAAATATCAATTGGGTCGCATCTCCAACCGGAAGCAGATTTATTTTGGTGTAACTTGACAAGGCGGCCAAAGAAAAGCCTGTTGCGCCCACAGAGACAATGATTGCCCACCAGTAATTACTGAATCGGCGAGAGCCTAAAATCGGCTGACGAATGACACGATTCTCTCGTTGGGTTGTTTGTGCTGTCATGGAACAATCCTGCCCCCTCTATCTCACGATTTGCATAACACACTCTGCCATTACTATGGCATTTTTAGCAAAGGGAGAGCCGATCTTCCAAAATTCTGAGGACGTATGTGTCAATTTGTAAAAAATTTGATATCCATTATGATTAGAAAGTAAACGCTGCAAGCCTTACCTCCTTTACAGGAGATCGGGGTAGCGGCGGAAAAATGTGATAAGTTAAGAAACATTAAACCTCCACAAGCTAATAGTCTAGTGAGTGGTACTGGGTAACTGACACATCCTTTCTGAGAGAAGTTAGTCTAGCAGGCTAGCCTCACAGGAACTTCACGCTGACCCAGGTGTGGAGATGTCAACACCCCTACGCGAAAGCGTCAAACTGGAATCCTTGCAAATCATTAAATGTAAGAGGATTTGAAACTATGACAATAGCAGTCGGACGCGCGGCAAGTACGAGAGGATGGTTTGACGTCCTCGACGACTGGCTAAAGCGCGATCGCTTCGTATTCGTCGGCTGGTCCGGCATACTGCTATTCCCCTGCGCTTACCTAGCGCTAGGCG